>JABWCP010000013.1 GCA_013360215.1 bacterium
TGGATAAAATAAAGGGCGCTTTGGGATTGAGTACGGAAAACGCTTCATATATAGAGGTATTCAGTTTGTTTTGTTTTTGGAGTGAAGCGGTTTTGGAGGCCGCGATCGGTTTGTAAAAACTATAGATGTCCAAATCCGGATCGTGCAGCGGACGAAATCCCGATTCCGATTCAATCCGGCGATGCAATTCCTGTGCGGCCAGAAAATTTTCCGTCAAAAGTCGTCCGTAGCCTTCTTCGTGCAAAGGCATCATACGGTGCGTGAGCCAGCAGCCTGCCGCGACGGCACCCGGGCGCGAACCTTCCAGCGTAAACATGCCGATATTGGGTTTGTCTTTGATGTGGTAAGTGTACGGCGCTGTATTGAGTATCGCCGATCGCAAGGCTTCGTTTTTGTAGATCACCGCGCCGCATCCGTATCCCAAAGCACCCTGTTTGTGCGGATCGATCGTGATCGAGTCGGCATCTTTCATGGCCCGCAGACTGAGGTAAACTTCCGGTTTGACGACCAGCGCGACATCCGCATAGGGCTTGATACGACCGGATGCATCTAAAATAATCGAACGCGAATATCCGCCGTAGGCCGCGTCAAGATGCAGGTGAAACCCGTAACGTTTTCGGAGTTGCAAAATACCTTCGATATCATCCACCGCGCCGACACCCGTCGTGCCGATATTGGCGACCACCATCATGGTTTTCTTTTTTTTCAGTACAGACTCAAGCACATCGAGGTCCATGCGAAATTTGGAATCGGTGGGAATTTCCACACCGTCCTGTATGGCAAGGATGGAGCAAATGCGTTTCCATGAATAGTGTGCCATATGTGAAAAAAGTACGGCGCCTGGTTTTTTATGTTTTTGTGTATATACGTCGCGTACCGCCCACATGGCTTCGGTATTGGCAAGCGAACCGCCGCTGCACAGATGGCCCCAACCTTTTTTGAAACCGCAGAGGTTGAGCAAATCCTGTACGCATTCCATTTCAAGTTCGGTCGTGATCGGCCCGCCTTCATAGGCATGGTTATTGGGATTGGTAAGTATGGCGGCAAGATAACCCAGAGTGGAACTGAGCGCCGGATCTTTGAGCATCTGGGCCGCATAACGCGGCGAAAAATACGGTGGCTGGTGACTGAGGCGCTCCAAAAGTACATCCAGATGTTTTTGCAAGGTATTGTCTGAAGGAGTCGCCGAGCGATCAAACACCTCCGGATCGTTCGTAAAAAACGTACGCCGCCACGCGGCATGCCAGTCGAGAATTTTGATCAGCGATTCTTGCA
Source organism: bacterium (assembly GCA_013360215.1). Classification (NCBI taxonomy): domain Bacteria; species bacterium. The sequence continues at coordinate 1,276 of JABWCP010000013.1, forward strand.
AGGCTTCGGCGTTTTCCGCCTTGGGCCCGAGAAAATTATCGTGCAGTATGGACATGAAAAACCCCTCAAGCACGTGAAAAAAAGAGAACTGTATTAAAACAAACTAATTCATATGACATCCGCAACCCGCGCCGCATCCGCCGCCCATCATGGGCATACTTTCGCCGGAGCTTTTGCAGTCGGCGGCAAAAACGGAAAGTTTGCGGTTGGCTTCATGGGCACGGCATTTGGGACACTCGACTTCCGATGCGTCAAACGTGCTGGAATGGAAAAGTTCAGAAAAATCCGTACCGCATTTTTTGCAGGTAAATTCATAGATCGGCATACACGATATTCCTTAGATGATGTTAACAATGAATAATGTTAGGGTTTGTCGGGCAAAATATCAACGGGGGCATCTTCGGTGATGACTTTATCTAATTTTTCCAGTAACGCAACATGCGGATGCCCATATTCGTGCGCCAGCTCGATGTTGGGTTTCAGATTCCATCCGGGCGAGCGCACACCGGATCGGATCAGCTTTAATATCTCATCATAACAAGCATCGCCATATTGATTGTAGAAATTGGCAAACCGGTAAAACCAAAGTTCGAGATAAATTTGTTTTTCATCATGTGTTGGGAATAGGAACGCTTCATAAATTTTAGTTTCTGCGTTAGGAAATTCACGCTTCCAAATTAACAATTGAGCGAAATTTCCAAAAATGATTGGGTTTATTGTTCCAAGATTTATGGCTTTAGAATAACATATTGCGGCTTCGTTATCATTTTGTCGTATAGTGTGGAGGAATATACCGTAATTTCCATAATTATCAGGGTTTTCGGGATCAAGCTCTATCGCCTTTTTGTAATATTTTTCAGCGGCTTTATAATCTTTTTTTATTCGATTTAGGAAATTAGCGTAATTACCATTGATGTAAAAATGATTTTGGTTTTTGCTTAAAGCTTTTTTATAAAAATTTTCAGCTTTATTGTAATCCTTAAGAAAATCTGTTAAGAAAACTGCATAACAAGCATATAAATCTATGCTATCAGGAAATTCGTTAAGACCTTTTTTGTATATATTGTCTTTTTTATTCAAGTCTTCCTCGGTCTGTACTTCAAGCTCGACGCTCCACCACGTTCGGGGTGATTTTTCGTTTGCAAGCTCTATCGCTCTTGCAGTTTCGGAGGCAGGATTTTCTTTGTTGAGCTTTTCGATTTGTTCGCGGTATTTTTTTACGCGTTGTTCGGCTACATTTAAGATTTCTTGATCCTTTAATGGATATTCCATTTCTTCATTCAGGGCGATCATCATTTCATCAAAACCATCAATGGGAATAAGAAAACCTTTTTGATTGGTTAGCAATTTTTGTATGCGTTCGTTAGGTTTACCATCTGCATTCCTGTAACACCAAAACATACCATTGGAGAGGGTTTCGAGTTTCTCAAGATATTCCATCAGGCTACCGTCATTACCTCCATAGCCGATAAAAACCGGTGTATAGTAGCGGAATATCTGCGTCAGAGCATCAATCCAGCCTTTGGCCAATTGCGACGTTTCATCTGAATTACTTTTGGGGGCGAATAATAAATCACGGTGTATTTTGGCGATCACCGGGCGGTTGCTAGTGATGTTGATAAAACTCGCAAGAGACTCATGCCCGCATACTAGGGGCTTTCGCCGCGTGTAGATAAACAAGGCATCTTCTGTCATGCTGTCAAAGTTGGTTGTAATAACCACGTTGTGAAACGGATCCGTCAAAAGCTGTGCTAATACGGAATAACCGATACTCGGCTCTTTGCCATCCATGATTTGCACAAGCTGTGCAAACCCTTCTTCGGGATTAAGTTTAAAGCGTTTATCGTAGATAGCGGAGTAGTGGATCGCAGGATTTTGTTCATCGATATTTTTTTCGTTTTTCCACTGATCGTATTGCGAGCGATATAGATTTTTTATCCCATCCAACCAAATCTTGGCAAGTTCTCCGCCGGTAGGGATACCGGATTGTTTGGAGGCTCCGGCACCGAGAATAAAACAATACTTCCGCACAGACACCCGATCACGATGAAACTGTTTGATAAATGTCTGGAGTTCTATTTCTTCTGGTTGATCCATAGAGAGTATTTGTATTCAATTCCCTTATTGATTCTTTAAACCGTTTTTTTTAGTTTGCAGGGCTTAAAGAAATTATAAATCAATCTAAAATAAAATGTTATCTCAATCAAGAGGATCGAATGGAGACCAAAAATTTTGATGTAGTGGTATTGGGCGGAGGCCCCGGCGGTTATGTGGCAGCGATCAAAGCGGCACAACTCGGTTTCAAAACAGCGGTTGTCGAACGTGAAAAAATCGGCGGCGTCTGCGTTAATATCGGTTGTATCCCGACGAAAGCATTGCTGAAAAATGCCGAGATGTATGAACACATGAAACATGCCACTGAATGGGGTTATTCCTTTGACAACCTCAAGTATGACTACAAAGCCATCATCAAACGCAGTCGCGATGTGGCTGATGCCAATTCCAAAGGCGGCGATTTTTTGATGAAAAAAAATAAAATCGAAGTCATCAAAGGAACCGGCAAATTTCTTGATAAAAGTACACTCAGTGTGGCCGATGCGACCGGTAAAGAAATTGTTCAGGTCAAAGGTAAACATATCATCATTGCCACCGGTGCCCGCGCACGTATGCTGCCCAATCTGAAAGCCGACGGCAAACGCATTCTGACCAGCACGGAAGCGATGACCAATACCGAACAGCCGAAGTCCATCGTTATCATCGGCGCCGGCGCGATCGGTATTGAGTTTGCCTATTTCTTCAATACCTTCGGCACGAAAGTAACTGTCGTAGAAATGATGCCGACGATTTTGCCCGTTGAAGATGAAGAAGTCTCCAACACGCTGCTCAAAGTGCTCCAGAAAAAAGGCATGGATATTCACACCGATACCAAAGTCGAAAAAGTGGATGTCGGCGCCAATAATGTTACCGTAACCGTTTCCAGTAAAGGTAAAACACAGACGATCACGGCTGATCAATGCCTCGTCGCCATCGGCGTGCAGGGCAATACGGAAAATATAGGCCTTGAAAAAATCGGTGTTACCGTCGAAAAAGGTTGGATCAAAGTGGACGAGTATTACCGCACCAATGTACAGGGTGTTTATGCGATCGGCGATATCATCGGCGCACCGTGGCTCGCTCACGTGGCCTCCCATGAAGGTATCGTCTGCGTCGAAAAAATTGCTGGAAAAGATACCCACCCGATTGATTATTCATCCATTCCCGGATGTACCTATTGCCAGCCGCAAGTCGGCAGCATCGGTCTGACGGAGAAAAAGGCGCGTGAAAAAGGGTATGATATCAAGGTCGGTAAATTTCCTTTTTCCGCCAGCGGCAAAGCCCGTGCGATCGGCGAACGTGACGGTTTCGTAAAAGTGATTTTTGATGCGAAGTACGGCGAATTGCTCGGCGCACATATCTTAGGTTCCGAAGCGACGGAAATGATCGCCGAATACGGCATCGCGAAGTCTTTGGAGTCCACATATAAAGAAATAGGCAATACGATTCACGCCCATCCGACGTTGTCTGAAGCGATGATGGAAGCGGCGCTGGATGCGTACAAAGAAGCCGTTCATATTTGATTTTTTTACAATGAAGCTGAGAGCAACCGGAATGCGTTGATTCCGGTTGTTTTTTTTAGGGCAGATGGGTATACTACCGAAGCCCGACAGGAATGCATGATCATTAAGTCCGTCGAATTCATAGCCAGCGTCTATAAACCGGAACAGGTACCCAAACCGCAGTTGCCGGAAATAGCATTTTTCGGGCGCTCTAATGTGGGCAAATCTACCTTGCTCAATACGTTAACCGGCAAAAAAATGGCGCGCGTGAGTTCCACGCCCGGTAAGACGCAGTGCCTGAATTATTATAAAATAAATGATACGTTTTATCTGATTGATGCGCCGGGTTATGGCTATGCCAAAGTCGAGCGGAAACTTAGAGAAGCCTGGCAACGTAATCTAGGCGCGTGGCTCACGGAAAACGACCGTATCTGTCTGGCAGTACTTATCATTGATGCGCGTATCGAACCGCAGGCGTCGGATCTTCAGATGGCGGAATTCCTCAATTATTATCAAGTCCCGACTTTGATCGCCGCCAATAAAGCCGATAAATTGAAAAACAGTGAGCGAAAACCGATACTCAAATCGCTCAACGAAGCCTACGGCACTTGGGAATGGCCGATTGATTTTACGTCCGGCGAAACCGGAGAAGGCAAAGTAGCTGTTTTGAAAACCATGGATTCGGCATTAACGCATTAAACGAAATTATATTAACCCCGGTCTAAGTCAGACCGGATCATTGTGTAAGGAGTTGGCATGAAACATCGTATTCTCATCGTGTGTTGTGTGATGCTGTGGGCGAGCATGACGCAAGTTAATGCGCAAAAAGGTTCCGGCAATCAGAGTTCGGGGCGGTTGTCGTTTTATGTGGATTATGCGGCATTTAAAATGTTCAATCAAAAAAACGTTACTTACACGCAGTTGTATTTTTATATGTCCCGCAATCAGTTCAATTTTGTGAAAAAAGATACATCGTACTCGGCGGCATATACGGTGAGTTTGGAGTTTACCGATCTCAACGACAGTAAAAATGTTGTTCAAAACACATGGACAACCGTAATGGATGATCGCATTGCGGAAGCCGATACCGGCAAAGAAGTACCTTTGTTGTTTGAATATCCTTTATTGCTGAAGCCGTCAAAATATATTCTCAAAGCTACGATACAGGATAAAAATGATGCGTCGCGGAGCGGAAGCTATACCGAATCCATAGAGGTATATGATTTTGATAGAAGTGAATTGATGATCAGCCAGATTCAGTTTGCGACACAAGCGCTCAAAGGCGGGAACAGCGGTGAAATGTTTGTAAAAAACGGATATACGGTTTATCCCAATCCGACACGTTTTTACGGTTCCAATCTGCCTCGGTTATCTTTTTATTCGGAAGTGTACAATCTGAAACACACGCCGGATGATGCGATGACAAACACGTATACGGCAGAATTTATCGTAACGGACGAAAACGGAAGCATCATCAAAGAGTACCCATCCAGACAGATCAATAAAGCCGGTGAAACATCCTTGCTTATGCATAATGTGAATGTTATTTCGCTGCCAAGCGGTCGTTATGTTTTTATGGTACGCATTACGGACAATGCCAGTAAATCCGTCGCTATAAGCAAAAAATTATTTGTGGTCTATCGCGAAGGTGAATCCATTTATGAAACTCAGGCGGACGATTCATTTTTCAAAGACTTGGACGAAGCCGGAGCCATCCGTGCAGGAAATATCGTTTCGCTCATCGGTCGCGAAGATGAAAAAAAGATTTTTTCACAATTGGAATTTGAAGGTAAAAAGAAGTTTTTAGATCGTTTTTGGAAAGATCGCGACCCTTCACCGGGTACCAAATCCAACGAAAAGCTGATGGATTATTACAAACGGTATGAAGAAGCTAATATGAAGTTTACAACGCCCAATGTGCAGGGATGGAAAACGGATATGGGGCGTGTCATGGTCGTGTATGGTATGCCCGCTCAAATCGAAAAACATGAATTTGAATCGGATATGAAGCCGTATCAAATTTGGTATTTTCTTCAATTAAAAGATCAACCGGCGCAGACTATTTTTGTATTTGCAGATATGGAAGATTCGGGGGTTTTGAGGTTAATACACTCGAATGCACGTGGCGAAATCGCCACAGCCAATTGGCAAACAATGATAAAAAAATAATTTAATTCATTTTTTAATATCTGATGAGAGAATGTGTTATGCGTTCGCGTGTTTATATCGAAGATGTTTTTAAAGGTAAGTTTTCAGATGGTGAAGAAGTCACCATCAAAGGGTGGTTATATAACAAACGCTCCAGCGGCAAGTTGAATTTTTTGCTTGTGCGTGACGGAACCAATACGATACAGGCTACCGTGTATAAGCCTGGCGTTACCCCTGAATCGTGGGAGGCTGCGGATAGCGCTTCACAGGAATCAAGTTTGTCGGTTAAGGGGAAAGTGAAAAAAGATGAGCGCGCGCCCGGCGGATACGAATTGCAAGTGACCGAGGTGGTTTTATTGGGTTATGCCAAGGATTACCCGATAAGCCCCAAAGAGCACGGAATTGATTTTCTGATGGATCACCGGCATTTGTGGTTGCGTTCTAAACAGCAGCATGCCGTCCTTCGCATTCGCCATACGATTATCAAAGCCATTCGCGATTTTTTTGATGGTCGTGGTTTTACACTAGTAGATACGCCGATTTTCACTCCGGCGGCATGTGAAGGCACTTCGACTTTGTTTGAAACGGATTACTTCGATACCAAAGCATATTTGACGCAGAGCGGTCAGCTTTATGCAGAGGCCGGCGCTATGGCATTCGGAAAGGTGTATTGCTTCGGACCGACATTTCGTGCAGAAAAGTCCAAAACACGCCGACACTTAACCGAATTTTGGATGGTGGAACCGGAAGTCGCGTTTAATGATCTGTATGACAACATGGAATTGGCGGAGGATTTCCTAGAGTATATCGTACAAACTGTATTAAAAGATCGTATGGAGGAATTAAAAACTCTCGAACGCGATATCACGAAATTGGAATGTGTAAAGGCGCCGTTTCCGCGTGTGCATTATGACGAGGCTGTAAAAATACTGAAAGAAGCGAACCAACCATTTGAATACGGTAATGATTTTGGTGCGCCGGACGAAGCGATCATTTCAGCAAAATATGATCGTCCCGTGATCGTGCATCATTATCCGTCGGCCGTAAAAGCATTTTACATGAAACGCGATCCCAATGAACCGGATAAAGCCTTAGCTATGGATATTCTGGCGCCAGAAGGATACGGCGAAATCGTCGGTGGCAGTCAACGTGAAGATGATTATGAAGCGCTATTGTCACGCATTCAGGAACATAAGCTGCCGGTCGAAGCTTTTGATTGGTATTTGGATCTTCGGAAATATGGAACGGTTCCCCATGCTGGTTTTGGGCTTGGAGTTGAGCGCACGGTAACATGGATTTGCGGCATCCAGCATCTGCGTGAAACGATACCATTCCCACGCATGATTCATCGTTTGAAACCATAAAAAAGTCAAAAGGAATACATATGAAAAAATCTATCGTTTCGGTCTTATTGGCGGGACTGTTGGTGCTTAATGGATGTGATAAGAAAGATGATTATTTTGCACGTTTTGCGGACTTGACAAAAGTTCATCCTGATCTTCTTTTCGTTTCGGAGTCTCCCGGTTCGCAGCATATTTATGCTGTTCATGATACGGCCAGAGGAGATGTATTGGATGTGAGTTATAACGATTTTGAACTTGATCCTACTTGGGAAAAATCAGGGCGGGTTTTTGCATATACCAATATTCACCTTTTTAATAGCTCAACAGGTCAACCAGCGCACTCTAATATTTATATACGGCATATGGATAGTTCATCCATAACACCGATCACCTATAGTAAATATTATCAGGACACGAATCGCGTAATCAAAGGGTTGACTTTAAATTTACGCCCTGACTGGTCTCTCAATACGTCGGAGGTTGTTTTTTTATCAAATCGTGATTCCTTATTTAATATTTATAAAACGACGATTTCAGATACGTTATACGGCGATACGTTACCTACGAAATTGACAGAAATAGATGATAAAATAAATATTTTTTGTCACCCCTCATGGTCACCCGACGGATCTAAAATAGTCTATACATCGTCCAAAACGGGGAATGAAGAAATCTGGATCATGAATGCAGATGGTACAGGAAAAACACAGTTAACGGATTTAAATGCTTCCATCGCGGCTCGTCCGCGTTTTTCACCGTCCGGAGATAAAATTGCATTTTACAGTTCGTATTTAAAAGACGGCAACGACAGTCTGAATATTTTCACAATGAATCCGAATGGTACGGGTATACAAAAAGTTACCCAATCAGGGAACAATATTGATCCGGCATGGACTCCGGACGGTAACCGGATTGTGTATTCAAAACGTACATCAACTCGCGGTTATATTTATCTTATTAACCGGGATGGCACGGAGGAGAAAAAAATGATTTCCAAAGACAGCCGAGCTTATTATCCGATTTGGAGACCGGCCCATTAATCAATATTATAAGTGATTAAGAAAAACCTTCAGATAATTCTGAAGGTTTTTTCGTGTTAACTATGACGACAACAAAACCTTCACTCAAACGCCAGATGGTCGGTATTCTTGACCAGTTTCTTCGTGGTGTTATTTCAGCGCGTGAACTGCGTTCGGCGGCCTTACCTCTTTTACAAATATCGGCGCACAAACGCGGTCGAAAAAATTATATCGAACGGTATCTCGTGGATATTTCCGGTAAAAAAGATTCGGAGTTAACGCGGGATTACATATATGAATTGCGTGATATGATCATTGGCGATGCCGTCACTTCAGAAAAAGATCGCGGAAGAGTTTTTAAACGTACATTAAGAAAACTGATCGAACGCTATTTTTATGAAGAAATCGAGGAGGCCTATTATTTGTCGCTTCTATACGATTTGATGTTCGAGTTTGACTCGGAGGTTGAACGCGAACCGGTGGTGAAAAACTTTTTCGCACAAATTCAATCCGCTACACCGATACATGATGACCAAATGACGGTAGTTGAAATCGCCGAAACGCAAGATGTGATCTATGATAAGACGATGGATTTTTATGAAGAATATTTCAAAAGCTTATGGGATGACTAAGGCGAATCAATCGTTTTTCAAAACGACCACGGTGACACCCGTATCCCCTTCGCCGTACTGCCCCAACCGATAGGAATCAATTCGGCGGTCTCGTTTTAAAAATTCATTAATACGATTTCTCAGTATGCCGGAGCCTTTGCCGTGGAGTAATGTCACTTCTCTGAACCCTAGTATTCCCGCATCGGTAAGATATTTATCTACTTCATACAGCGCTTCTTCGGCAGTCAAACCTCGTAAATCAAGTTCTTGCCCGATATCATCAGTATCCCATTGGATGGTCTGACGTGCGGGAGAAGAGTTTTTCTCACCGGCGTTTTGAGCAGGGGAAAGTTGGCGAGGGTCTATTTTAAGACGGATGGCTCCAACCGCGATAAGCGCCTGACCGCCGTTTCCGGGAGATTCGATGACCGTTCCTTCGATATCCATGTGCCGTATATAAACACGGTCGCCTTTTTTGACATGAAGCGGTTCAGATACGAATTCAGTTAAATTTTTTTCATCAGCTAAGGCTTGATCCGTGGCGAGCCGTTCGTTTTGTATGGAGGCTTTGGCAGATTTGATGGCTTCTTTGGAGGCCTCGGCTTTTTTGATTTCCAAAATCGCTGCTTCGATTTTTTTATTGGCTTCAGCCAGTACGCGTTGCTTCTCTTCTAAAATGGTCTGTTTAAGTGTGCGCTCCTTCTGCTTTAGTTCTTTGGACCGATCATTGTAAAACTTAACCATGCCTTCAAGCCCGGTTTTCTCGCGATTGATATCGGCCAGGTCGGTTTCATATTTTTTGACGCGGGATTGAAGATCATGTATCAGTGTTTCGAGTCGTAAGGCCTCGGTGCCGGATAAGCTTTTAGCGCGTTCGATGATATCAGGATGTAAACCGATACGCCTGGAAATTTCCATCGCATAGCTGCTGCCGGGAATACCCGGTCTGAAAACGTAGGTCGGTTCTAACGTAGCTTGATCAAATTCCATGGAGCCGTTTTCAACACCCGGCGTATTATGAGCAAACGCTTTCAATTCGCCGTGATGCGTCGTTACGATCGACACGGCGCGGTGAGTGTTAAAATATTCAAGCAACGCAATAGCAAGAGAAGCGCCTTCTTTGGGATCGGTCCCACTTCCCATTTCGTCAATAAGAATCAGTGTTTGATCATCCAGTTGGGAAGCCATTTCGGACAAATGCTGCATATGCGAGGAGAAAGTGGAGAGATCGTTTTCGATGGACTGATCGTCGCCGATGTCGGCAAAAAGTCTGGTAAAAAGACTCAGTTCGCTGTCAAATCCGCACGGAATCAACAAACCGCATTGCGTCATCAATACGAAAAGTCCGACGGTCTTGAGGGCAACGGTTTTTCCACCGGCATTGGGACCGGAAATAATGAGTGTACGAAAATTTTTTCCGATCTCTATATCCAGCGGTATCACGGGACGCCTTTGATCCGGCATCTTCTGATTTTCTTTATGCAGCAGCAGCGGGTGAAATCCTTTTTTAATTCGAATGTATCCGCTGGTATTGAGTTTGGGTTTGATGCCTTGAAGCGCATTACAAAACCGTGCTTTGGCGTACAAAAATTCGATCATGGTTGCAATGTCGATGTTTTCATTCAGCGCGTGACGGTCTGTGCGAATCGCATCGGCGATATCGATCAAAATGCGTTCGACTTCTCTTTGTTCGTCGATGAGTAAACGGCGCATTTCATTGTTGAGTTCGAGCCCCTCGGCCGGTTCAATGAAAACTGTTTGACCGCTGGACGACGTATCATGCACAAAACCGCGAACGGTATTCTTATATTCATCCTTAACAGGTATGACCATGCGCCCGTCGCGCATAGTTACGATAGCCTCCTGTGAATATCCGGCATCGGCAAATTGCCTGGCAAGAGATTCTAGTTTTTTTCGAAGACTGTGCGATTTGTTGTCAATATCGCGACGCAATTGGCGCAGCTTCGGACTGGCGTGATCTTTGATGTTGCCGTGATCGTCGATCGCATGATGAATGGCATCTTCGATAGTTCGCAGATCGTGCAACGTATCCGTGTTGCGCGAAAGCAAAGGGTATTTTTCATGGCGATGGCGTACATAATTTTTTATTTTGCGTGTCGTTTCGACAAATCGTGCTACAAGCAATAAATCGGATGAAGGTAAAAAAGTTCCGTGCGAATGGATGCGATCTAAAAGTTGACGTATATCGGTCAAGGTATCAATCGGAAATGTATCATCATAACGCAATAGGTCAGCCATTTCGACCAACATATCCAAACGTTTTTCGATCAAATCCGCATCCGTCATGGGTTTCATAGCCTGGACACAGGCGTCCGCCATAGGTGTGAGCACACATTGGCGAATCAATTCTTTGAGTTTATCAAACTCGAGCGGCTGTATATCAAAATGTGTCGTCATCACTCAAAGTATGGAAACGATTAATTGATGGAGGTGATCGCGATCCAACATGACGGCATCCACGGTGTCGTTTTTGTCTTTATCTCCGTCGTTTTCCGGTATATCGAGGAGCGCTTGTGCATAAGCCATATGCGAGAGAACGCCGGAACTTTGTTCGCCGGATAATGAAGCCTTGATCTGACCATCATCAATATAAAGGCGCGCTCTCAAAAAATGCCGAAGCCCGGGTTTTTTGGAAACAGGGTGATCCAAACGGACCGGAATGCGCAAAATCGGCGACGGTTGACTTGCCATGCGGGCTATTGCTGGTGTCACATACAGTTCGAAGCATACAAGCGAACTCACCGGGTTTCCCGGTAATCCGAAAAACAATTTCCCCCCTTTTGATCCGAAAACCATAGGTTTTCCCGGTTTTTGCCGGATTTTCCAAAAATGGATTTTTATGCCCGCTTTTTCAACTGCTTGGCGCACATAATCTTTTTCGCCCATGGATACGCCGCCCGTTGTGATGATGACGTCTGCTTTTAATGCTTTTTGTATTTGAGCTGCGATGGCTTTGGGTGTATCGCGCGCAATTCCCAGATTGATTACGGGGTAACCGGCTTTTTGTAATAAAGCGGTCAAGGCAAAATGTGTGCTGGCGCGTATCTTGCCGGGTTTTAGTTTTTCTTCAACGGATAACAATTCGTCACCGGTCGCAAGCAATGCGATGGTCGGTTTGGTTTGAATACGAATTTTTGATTTTCCGATAGACGCTAAAACACCAAGATCATAAGGTCGTATGATGTGATCGCGTGAAAAAACGATCTGGTTTTTCTGAATATCGGATCCGGCTTTACGGATGTGGTCACCTTCGTGGGCCGGTTTTTCTATATGAACCCATTGGCCGTCGCGACGCGTATGCTCTACCATGACGATAGCTGTCGTTCCTCGCGGAACAGGCGCACCGGTCATGATTTGAATAGCTGTTCCGGGGGTCAATTTTTTTGTTGATACATTGCCGGCATGAACTGTGTCCAAAACCTTTAGCATACACGGTTGTTTGGTTTTGCTTGTATCGGAAGCAATTACAGCGTAACCGTCAACACCACTATTATCCCAAGGTGGTATCATTTCGCGGGACACGATATTTTCTGCGAGGGCATAACCGCAGGCATCCGTAAAAGGTGCCGTTCTGATCGCAAGCGGTTTAACTTTGGATAATATGGTGTCCAGCGCTTCATCAACGGATATCATAGTCACTCCGGATAAATTGATAATTACTGATTTTCCCGCCGCTATCGTTTTTCAGTGTTATCCGAAACAAACTTTCCTGAAAACCGCCCGTAGCATCCCGATCAAGAAGTACTAAATCATAAATCATAGTACCGGTAGAGTCCGGTATTGAATCTTTAACATAAAACTCCGATATCGAAATGTCAGGCTCTTTCCATATATCGGGAAGCTGTCGTTCAAAAGAGGACGCATTAAGTATTTTAGAGCGAGCGGCATCGGTACAATGAACAAGGGCGGCGTCCCATTTTCGATGAAAATAGGAGTGCGTAAATTGGCGGACTCGACGGGACGGTGAATCTTCGGTAGGTGGGGTACAGGCCTTAATCAGCGAAAAAACTGCGATTAAAATAATTCCACAAAATCGTATCACCGGTATCCCAAACTCCGGAGCATAGCATCGTTACTGCGCCATTCTTCTTTTACTTTCACCCACAATTCTAAAAAAACCTGACGATCAAGAAAGGTTTCAATATCTTTGCGTGCCGTTTCACCGATACGTTTGAGCGCTTCGCCTTTTTTTCCAATTAAAATTGCTTTTTGTGAATCACGCTCGACTATGATTATGGCTCGAATAAGATCTTTGCCGCGTTCTCTTTCTTTAAATTCTTCGATGACCACTTCCGTCGAATAAGGAACCTCTTGTGTGTAATGGAGAAAAATTTTTTCACGAATTATCTCCGCTACAAAAAAGCGTTCGGGTTGTTCGGTCAACGCATCAGGCGGATAAAATGGCGGGTTCAACGGCAGGTATTTGAAAAGCACTTGTTTCATTTGTTCCACACCGTCATTTTCGAGCGCCGATATAGGGATGACCTCTTTGAAAAATCCGGTCTTGATATACGCATCCATCATCGGAAGTAATTCCGGTTTGGCCATACGATCCACTTTGTTGATCGCCAAAATTTTGGGAATATCGGAATGTAGAAGTTTGGTTTTAAACAGTTCTTGTACAAAATCGGATTCGGCTTTTGAAGTTCCGTCGATCATGATAAGCAGCACATCGGCTGCTTCCATGGATTGGTCCGCTATTTTCATCATGGCCGTTTGTAGAGCGTATTGCGGTGCAATGAGCCCGGGGGTGTCCAAAAAAATGGCCTGTGTATCGGGTTCGTTGAGTATGCCAAGAACACGCTGGCGAGTCGTTTGAGGTTTGGGCGTGACAATGCTTAGTTTGACATGCAAAAGCTGATTCATCAGCGTGGACTTGCCGACATTGGGGCGACCGATAATCGCCACATATCCGCAGCGCATCATAGCGGATGGTTGCTCGCCTAGGTTGTTCGTTTCATTCATGATATCAACGCCTCAGGTAGAGATAACTTTCAAATTCTTGACGATTCATCAATTCATAGTCTCCGATCTGGTTGATATCCACAAATAACAATTTAAGGTTGGCCTGATAATAATACCAAATTTCGTAAGGTTTGTCGTTGTTATCAAAAGGGTGTCGCTCTATATCATCCGGAGCTTCCAAAATAATAAAAACCATGCCCCGATCCGTATCCCAACCCTCACGGTATCCTGATGTAAAATATCGGTTGGCATAATCGACACGACGAAAATATTCTTCCATGATTTCGTTACGCTCAGTGCCGGGTGTAGGGTCTTTTGCCCGCCAGAAATTTTCAAAAAAATCGGCTTTTTCTTTCTGCGTTCCTTTGAGAATTTTATCGGTACTCAAGTTTCTCCCGACATGACGCATTTGTTTGATGGCGACATCCAAATCAAAGGCTGTTGCCGATAACGACGGCGCGGTAAACGTTGATAGCCGCACGTCAAATATCGCTTTGGAGGTTGCGCGAACACCGTTTTTGCCGTATACCATCACGTCTAAAACATATTTGCCGAAGCTCACTTTATTTTTATCAATCTCGATCGAACTGAATGTCTGAAATTGATTGACCTCACGGACGGTGGAATCTTCCGTTACAATTTTTTGGTTTTTATCGAAGACACGATAGCGAATGCGAACCGGTTCATTTTCCTCCGGGAGATTTCCGGTGGAGTCGCGGTTTTTCCAGGCATATTTGGAATTGTAGATTTCAAAATACACGGCATATTTTTTAAATTCATTATCAAAGCTTTTGAATACATTTGGGAGAATATGTATGATATCGTCCACACTGTCTTTTTGAATTTTATCGGCAAAAAGCAGATCACTTATGCCGATTGATTTTTCTCGAAAAGTGCGCACTGGGAGGCTTAGTTTACGCTGACCGAATTTTTGTGTTTCTTTATCCGTGATAACAACGGTAAGAATGTATTCACCCGGATCGATATTGAGCGTCAGGCGGCTAAAATGGAATCGCAGATCGGAAAGTGTTTCTTCATAATGTTCGGTAACGATCTCTTTATCTTGTATCTCGCGAAGCACTACGTTGCCTTTTTTGTCGGCTAACGTATAATTGACTTCATACTGCGAACGGAAGAGTACCTGATTGTACCGTGCAAATAACAATTCGCTATAAGCGATTTTGATAAAAATTTCCACTCGTCCTTTGGTGGTGTCTTTGGCTGCTACATTGGCTGCATCCAAAAAGAAAAAAGGGCCGCCACCGGTTTTGCCCATGTTCGCTTGTCCCCGCAGCGCACAGCTACCTAAAAAGGTGAGCACGATAAGGCTTAAAATTCGTTTCAAATTGACCACTCCTTGAGCTTAGATGAGGTTATGATATATGTCCCACAATACATATCGTTTAAAAGTTAACGCTAATCTCTATAACGCTTCAGCATACAAGTCGTATTCCGTCGCGTCGGTGATTTTTACATCAACGAATTGTCCCGGTTTTAATTTCCGGGATGAAGTAATAATTACTTCATTGTCTATTTCCGGAGCGTCCGACATAGTCCGACCAATATAGTGCTCGTTGTTCTGGGTATCAATCATCACACGAAATGTTTTATCAATTTTTTCCATGTTATGGGCGTGAGAAATTTCACGCTGTATTTCCATCAAACGATTAAAACGTTCTTTTTTTACGGGTTCTTCGACTTGAGGTTCCAAATCATACGCGTAGGTGCCTTCCTCTTGCGAATAAATAAATACACCAAGCCGATCGAACTGAAATTCGCGAACGAAATCACACAATTCTTCAAAGTCCGCTTCGGTTTCTCCGGGATAACCGACGATCATAGATGTGCGTAGGGCGACATCGGGCATGCGTGCTTTGATTTTATAAAGCAGGTCGGTGGTTTGTTTTTTTCCGGTATTACGACGCATTGTTTTCAGTATGCGATCGGAAATATGCTGAACGGGCATGTCAATATATTTACAGATTTTGGGATGCGTTGCGATGGTTTCGATCAAGGCATCGGAAAATAAGGATGGATACAAATACATAACGCGTATCCATTCGATGCCGCGCACTTCACCCAAAGCATGCAATAGTTCGATCAGGTGTTTGTTCTGTCGGAGATTAGGGGCACTGCGATCAAAATCATATCCGTAAGATGAGGTGTCTTGGGAAACGCAGATCAGTTCTTTAACGCCGAGCGAGGCTAATTTTTCGGCTTCAGCGACATTGTCAGTGATGGATTTGCTGTCGAGATTACCGCGAATCAGTGGGATATAACAAAACCCGCAACGCTGGTTACAACCTTCGGATATTTTGAGGTAGGCGTAGTGGCGCTGGTTGAGAAGAATGCGTTCGGTAAACAAAACTTGCTGATAATGCCCTTCAATGCGCTCGGTGATTTTGTCAAACTGGTGTACGCCGAAAAAAGCATCAACTTCCGGCATTTCGGCGGCTAATTCTTTCGGATAGCGCTCTGATAAACACCCGGCAACAATGATTTCTTTGGTAATTCCTTTTTTGGCGGCACGTTTTTTGAGTTCGATCGCTTCGAGTATAGTTTGAATAGATTCTTGTTTGGCGCTTTCGATGAAACCGCAGGTATTGATTACGATCGTATCGGCGTCCTCGGCTTTATCTACGATACGCGTATGCTTCAGGTTGCCCAAAATGACTTCGGAGTCCACTTGATTTTTGGGGCATCCAAGTGAAACGATATTCACTTTTTTTTGTTTATTGGAACGTGGTGCGCGTTGCCTTGAAGCTTCGCCGAGTACCGGCAAAGTTATACGTTTTGATGTGGTTGACATGGGTTCCTTTCCGTCGGCCAACATAACCAAAACACCTCTGAAAGTCAACGAAGATGGGTTAAAGGAAAAACAAGAATCTCTTAGCTCCATCAGTCCCAAAAAATCATTCAATCGATCAAGTATCAACGCATTTATGTTTGGTTCCGTTTTAATTAAATCTTGAAATTCTTTACACGAAAATGGTTGAAATAAATAACTAAAAAGAGTGCTTTAGGCTCGTTTCAAAAAAATTACCTTGACAATGGATCGTTCTCGTATTATTTTAACAGTGTTTAGTAAACGATGTTTAATTAATATTAAAATGGCAAGACCAAAAGAAAGCGAAAGACAAGATATTAAAGCATTGGTGCTTAGGCATTCCAAAGCATTATTTCTGAAGCAAGGTTTTGCGAATGTTACTATGCGTGATATTGCGCGAGAAATTGGATACAGCCCGGCGGCTATTTATCTTTATTTCGACAACAAAGATCAAATTTATTACGAACTCTTCAACGAAGGTTTCCAAATTTTATATAAACGTCAACTGGAAACCGCCCAACAAAGTTTCAATGATCCGATCGATGAATTGTACAGCATGGGCCAAGCGTACATACGTTTTGCGATGGATTTTCCCGAATATTACGATCTCATGTTTGTGATGCGGGAGCCGCGCAAATTTTTGGAACATTGTCTGAACGAAAACACCGGTGAACCGATAGGAACCGACTTTAGTGAAATGTCTTACAATCTGCTTCGTGCGACGATTAAAAAGTGTATTGATCAAGGCTATTTTAAAGGTTTTGATGTAGAGATCGCTTCGTTTACGACATGGGCCGCCGTACACGGTATGGCCACTTTGATTCTGCGTGGAATGCTCGTAGCTCCCGAAGAAATGAAGCCGATTATTTTTAATGGAGCGCATGAATGTTTGCAAGCTCTCATTAAAACAAGTAAACAAACAAAATAAAAATTTTTACCTCATAACTAAACAGTGTTTATAAAAAATTAATAGACAAATCATTTTTTAATAGATAATTACACATAAAAACTAAACATCATTCAGAAAGGGCTATTATGAAACGTGTTATTCTCATTTTGAGCGTATTGTGTATTGCGCATTTGGGCGCGCAAGAAAAAGGTACCATAAAAGGTAAAGTGTTAGATGCTGTCGGTAAACAACCTTTAGCGGGCGTATCAGTGCGTATCGTGGGCAGCACAACGGGAGCCATCAGCGATATCAATGGCGTTTATACTATTTCCGGGTTAAGTGAAAACGTGTATAAATTGCAATTGGACTACATTGGTTACCAATCGCACTTTGAAACCGATATTCGTGTCGTTCGGGGAAAAATCACGTATGTGCGCGAGATTGAAATGCAGGAGTCATCCATTGCCGGGGAAGAAATAACCGTCGAGGCCTCGGGGTTTGAGCAGGATAAATCGGCACCGGTATCCAATTATAATTATTCACGTGAAGAGATTCGGCGCAGTCCCGGAGCTACCGGAGACATTTTTCGTGCGATCGAAACCTTGCCCGGTGTGAGTTCGTCCGGTGGTGAGTTTTCAAGTTTCTCCGTTCGTGGCGGAAGCCCACGGGATAACATTGTTCTCGTAGATAACATTCCGTTTAGTAAAGTCTCTCATTTTGACGGGGGCACCGAAGAGCAGGAAGCGCAGGGCGGGCGATTTTCCATATTCACGCCGGGGTTGATCGAGTCGGCTAATTTTCAGGCCGGCGGGTTCGGCGCGCGTTATGGAGGTAAAAATGCTTCACTCGTTGATCTGCACATCAAAGAGGGAAATCGTGAAACGCCGACGGTCAATGGTACCTATGACGCGATCGGTTGGGAAATCAATTATGACGGACCGTCGTATATTCATAAAAAAACGAGTCTTCTTCTGAGCGCACGTCATCAGGATTTTAATAATATTCTGAAATGGACCGGTCAAAAAGATCTCGGCCATCCGCGCTATACCGATATTATCGTAAAAACGACGACAGACATCGCATCGGCACATAAGTTGTCCTTTCTCGGCATTTATGCGGATGATTTATTTGATCGAAATCTGTCGCACGTATACGAAAGCAATAATCTGTATGGCAATGACTTAGCTGAAGGCGGTGAAACAAAATATCTGATCGGGCTCAACTGGCGCTGGCTTACCGGTAAAAAAAGTTTTATGGAATCGGTCGTTTATTACGGTCACAGGGAAAACCCGTTTAAAAGCGGAGTCGCCTATACCGACGCAACAAACGGAATCGCCCCTGCGCGGTCCGAAGTGAGAACGCGGGATAATATTTATGTGTATGATTTCAACGAACAACAGTTGGGTGCTAAATCGCAATTTACATACCAGGTTTTCACTCATCTTACAGCTATGACCGGCGTAGAAATCAACCGCTTTAGCATGGATAATACGCTCAAACAAAACGGTTGGGATACGACCTTTGTGTACGATAAAGATGATTACCGTTCAGATATATCCCAATTGTATCTTGTGCGTGACCCGGCAAGGACGAGTTATGCGAACAAACAGACACGCTATCAGAGTGCAGGATTTTTAGAATTAAGTTATTCGCCGGACAAAAAAATTACACTCAATCCGGGGGTGCGGTATGAATACAGTACGTTCAATAGACGGCACGCCATTTCGCCGCGCGTGAGCATCAGTTATGTTTTGAGTGCGCGAACGACGCTCAATGGCGCTACGGGCTTGTATTATCAAGCGCCGGAGCTGGATGTTACGGGTAGTGATGCGCGAAATAAGAGTCTTAAAAATCAGAAAGCATTGCATCTCATTGCCGGTGGTACACGTTATCTCGGTAATGATGTCAAACTTACGATCGAAGGGTATTATAAAAAACTTGATCATCTTATCGTAAAACCGGATCGTACATCCAATCTGCGTACCAATCAGGGCGAAGGTT
Organism: bacterium; assembly: GCA_013360215.1. Taxonomy (NCBI): domain Bacteria; species bacterium. The sequence continues at coordinate 20,696 of JABWCP010000013.1, forward strand.
GGGCACGCGGGGTGGACATCGGTCTTGTCAAACGGTTTGCACAACGGTGGTATGGCCAGATCAACTACTCACGTATGGCAAGCCGTCGCAATGACCACAACGGTGAAGGATGGTACAATTCGGATTTTTCTCAGCCCAACATCTTCAATGTTTTATTCGGGTACGAATTTAACAAAGAATGGTCATTTTCGACGAAATGGAAATACGCGACGGGTCGCCCGAAGGACACGTATGTGATTCACGAAAATGTATTTAATGATACGGATCATATGCGTTACAGCAAAGAGATCATTCGTAACAACGGGGATCGTCTGGATGATTTTCACACATGGAATGTTCGTGTGGATTATCGGAAGCAAATCGGACGTTTTGCCGTGGTAAGCTTCGTGGATATTCTCAATATGTACGGCCATCTCAATGTTAACGAGGAGTTTTTTCAGTATCAAAACGGAAAGTTGGACAAACGCGGATTTCGTGTCGCTCCGACGATGGGCGTAAAAATAGAAATGTAGTTTTATATTTTATATGTTATAACGAATAAAGATTGCCTCAAAAAAGTTTAGATGGATCTATTCATCATTGGACCCGAAAATTTGATGAATTGTTTGATGAGTAGATGTGTGTGTAACGGATTGAGGCAATCTTTTTTTTTAAATTACTTCTTATTCGCTTTCTTAAAACGTGTAATCAATTTTTTCATCTCTGCATCTTCCGTGATATTTTCACTCAATGTGTAAAACCGGTTAGTGTGGTTTATTATTTTACCGGATTTCAAATACAATGTAAGCTTTCCGACTTTAGTGCCATTGCCGCCGGCTTGTACGATATACCTGTTTTCGTCGACGATAGGTTCTTCGATTTCAACCTGATCGTGTGCACCGACGATCATATCAATATCCGGAAAATCCGATAAAATCAACTTGTCTTCTTCTGAACCGGCATGAGACAAAACAATAAGAATATCCACTCTTGAGCGAATATCTTTTATTACTGCATTCAAACGTTCTCTTTCATTGACAGAGTGTACTCCGGGTTGCTTGTTTTTCGGAAAATATCGAAACGCGGAAAATGGTGTATAACCGATGATTCCGATCTTATAGTTCTCTCTAGTTACGATCTGATAAGGTTGAGCAATGGGTCGGTTATCATGCCAAAGTGTAGATGAAGTCAATGGTAACTTAGATCGGGATACGATACGTTCAAAAAAATCGTATCCATTGGCAAACTCATTATCACCCGGATTTACAGCATCATAGGAAAGCAATTCGTATAATCGTATCGTCATAGAATCCTGCTGAGGAGAAAAACCAAATTGATTTAAAAAATCTCCGGCATCTACAAAAATAACCGCTCTCTCGTTTTTCCTTATGTTATCGAATATAAGCTTTCTTCGTGCAAGCCCACCCAAAGGTTCCTCTCCGCAATCGCATGCTTCGATATATCCGTTGGTATTATTGGTATAAACAAAAGAAACAGAATCCTGAGCCACTGCGCTATAAGATAATAGTAACGGTGCGATGATATAAATCAGGATAAAAAAAACCATGTCGCAATAGCGCGACGGACTGATACAAGTGTATTGGTACATTTTTGCGACGCTTAATATAATGTTACAATTGAAATCTATAATTTATAACACTTAAAAGTAAATCATTTTTTGGCATAAGACTTGATACATTTGATAAGTGTTATCGGTTCTTCACATTTTAAAAATCACATAGTTACTTAAAAAAATCGGTTCTCTTTTTTATAATAAACTAAATGTAGGAGTTACACATGAAAAAATTAGTTGTTCTCGCTTTGTTAGTTATGCTAGCCACAGCGATTCAAACCAATGCACAAATGAAAGCCGGAAGTATGCGTCCCGCGTTGGAGTTGAATTTTGGAGGTCTTGGTCTTGGTTATGGTGCCAGCTTCGAATATGGTATCACAGACAAAATCAGTGCACGCGCCAGCGCAAATATTTCAAGTTACAAAACCGGCGGTGATGAATGGTCATTGATCCCCATTGATGCGGTTGGTGTTTATAATGTTGATGATAGTAAGTATGCCATGCTGGGCGTTACGTGGACAACTTTCTCAGTTGATCCGAGCATTGGAAAAAAGGAAAGTTCTTCGTCGTTCGGCGTAGTTGCTGGTGGAGGTTATCGCTATAAACTCAATGATAAAATTTCAGTCAACGGAGAAGGAAAGTACCGTGTGATCACACTTGAATCAGGTGCTTATAAACTTTCTGTAGCATGGTACACTGTCGGCGCAGGCTTCTCTTACGCTTTGAATTAACTTATCCAGACTTCAGGTATTTCAAGCCTCGCTGACTGTTGGCAGCGGGGCTTTTTTTTTAATATGTTCAAATCTACATAATTTTCGAAGCAAACATCGGTGTGGTGTAGATCAATGAAGAGATTCTCCCTCTTCGAAATTATCTGGCAAAATATCATACCATGACAATAATCGGTTGAGGTAAAAATTCATGTTGTTTTTTAAACTAAAAACTAATAAATGTGTCGCGTATTTTTTATCTCTAATCTCATGGTGTGTCAATTTCCAAAAAAAAGGGAGTATTTATGGTAGCAAAAGCATTGATTCCACTAATAGTGATAACAGCGTTGATTGTGATTTCATGTTCGGAGGATGATTCGATCGGGGACGAGGGTTCTCTCACGGCACTTGATACGGTAAATGTGTCCATTTCCAAAGATTCGACTTGTATTGTAGCATTAATAGTGAAAGCGACTGTAACCATTACGAGCAAAAAAACCGGAATACCGGTATCCGGATTTTCAGTTAATATAGAATCCAAAGCTTATTACCGTACAGCTTGCGGATCGCCGGGATCGCCTGATTTGGCTGATTATGCTAATGGTAGCGGAACTACTAATGCATCAGGTAAAGTAACGATTGATTTGATTTTTGCTCCTTCAAGCTACGAAGGCGGTATCTATAAATATAAACATGTAGATTACGTCAGAGTAAAACCTTAAATGTCTTACTGCAAAGCAAACTTTAAATTCCACTTGGAGAGGGTTTCACAAGTGGAATTTTTTTATTCAGAAAATCGAATTAAGAAAAGATGTTACGGTCAAATAAATCGTCGCTTAAAGATGATGGTGAGTAAATGCAGCGAAAGTAGTTTCTTGTGCTGATTTAAGACAACCGTCTCCCGTGAAGATAGAAAAGTTGCGATTTATCTCACACCCATCGTCATTATTTGGGCCTTTGTTCAAAAATCCTCGTTTTAAAGGAAGCTTATGAATTTCCTTTTTTAAACGATATTTCTATGGAGTCACGACTTTTAATAAAAGATTGAAATTCTTTGCCATTTATCTTAATCTGTGGGTGCGTAGTTAAATCTCTAAAAAAAATGAGGAATTCCATGAAACACTTACTTTCTTTTATCGCAATTGTATTGATGTCTATGGGGCAAATAAGTTATGCACAAGACAAAGGTAATCTTTTGATTTCAGGTGCTTTCAGTTACAATGTTTCAGAAACTATACCCGAAGAACTTTCTTTTCTAGGAGAAAATTTTAGTGGGGGGGTATACCAATACGAGAATAGTTTTGATGCCGCGCGTAGGTGTTTTTATCACGCCGAACATGGCATTAGGCATTGGTATCGGCTATCAAAACACAAAAGTTGAATTTGAATATGATACGGAAAAACAAACAACGTCAGATCCACGCATTGTAATCCAACCTTTTGTAACAAACTACCACCATTTAAACGACAACGCGAGTTTTTTTTCGACGCCTCAGTTTTTTATAATTTTGGAACCAGCAAGTTCACTTATACAGACGATGATTATCCGGAAGACAATGAATCCGAAAAATTGAAGAACGTATCATACGGTATTAATTTGAGCCCCGGTATCGCTTACAAACTTACAAATAAAGTCGCGCTTGAGCTAACAATGGGACGTGTTTACTATAGTAAATCTGAAGTAAAACCTAAAGGAGCTCCCAGTTCGTTAGCGATCAAAAACAAAAATTACGGATTGAATCTTGATTTGAAACATGTCGAACTTGGTATTGAGCTTTATCTTTCACGCTAAATTGAATTATTGCTATTCGTTTGATACATACTACGCACCCGGCTTAGCCGGGTTTTTTATTTGACCAACATTTTCCTTGCTTTCAGTGATAAAAAATATATATTTAGCCCATATTAGCTATTATCAGCTCTTATATTTTTAAGTTTATTATTTACAATTACTTAATATAAAAAGCTAAACCAAAGGATACCTCATGATCACCGTCCAAGTCGGCGAAAACGAACCTTTTGATAAAGCGCTCAAGCGTTTTAAACGTAAATGTTTACAATCCGGTCTTATGCGCACATTGCGCGATACAGCGCACTATGTGAAGCCGAGCGAACGCCGCAAAGCCGATCGTATGCGTGCTATCCGTAAACAAAAACAGATTCAGGCCGAAGAAGGCAACTAGTCTGTTTGCGAAGTAGTTTTCAAAAACCATCCCTTTTCGGGATGGTTTTTCTTTTTATATGACGAAAGGAATGGTCATGAAAAAAATGATGTTATTGTTCCTAGCGGCGAGCCTTACCGTTTCGGCTCAAACCACACGTCAGGTGCTAAAGCCTGTCAAAGTGGATATTTTTAAAAACGGGAACGGTTTTTTTGTCGCCGAAGGAAACCTCAGTATGAGTAGCAGTGAAGCGCAAATCACAGATGTGCCCCGGACCGCGTTTGGAACGCTGTGGGTAGGTGCTATGGACAAGAACATTCAAATATCCGGTTTACGTGCGATCGAAGAAAAATTTGCTAATCGCCGAGATCCTGCTTCATTGTATGAAATATTAATCTCCAATATCGGCAAACAGGTGATATTTCGCCAAAGCGGGGAAAAGGCAATTGAATACACAGGGATTTTAGAGCGTGTCATAGGCGAAGTATCGCAACCGGTTATTGTATTGCGTACGACCAAAGGGACGATGATATTAAATACGTGGTATGCGATGCATGCCGAGTTTCCGGAGTCTTTTCAGAGTACGTTTTCCGATACGACCAAAGCGATGGCGCTGCGCATAAAGACCAATAGTGCAGCAAATGCCGCACGATTTCAAATGGTCTATTTTCAAAACCAGATCGGGTGGACGCCCAGTTACAAGATAGATCTCGTTGATGATAAAAACGCGCAAATCATCTTATCCGGCACGGTAGTCAATGATATCCAGGATATTGAAAAAGCCGATGTTAACCTGGTCGTAGGTTACCCGCATTTTGAATTTGCCAACACGTTATCACCGCTTACCACACCGATGCCGATCAGTGATTTCCTGTCTGCGTTAGGTTATGATGCACGTCGCCCTGATTTTGATAATTATGGTAATCGGATGATGGCCGCGCAAGTTGCTCGTTATGAGATGAGCGCAGGACAAGCCGATGCGGGCAATTTTACACCTGTCGGAGGTACGACTGTAGAAGACCTTTTCTTTTATAACTTACCTGATTTTTCACTGAAAAAAAATGAGCGCGCACAGATCAATATTTTCTCGGCTACGGTGCCTTATCAACATGTCTATGAAGTAACGCTCCCTAATGCATTTAATATACAAGAGGGGTATCTCTACGATAAAACCCCGGCACGCAAAGAGCCTTACGAAGTGTGGCACTCCATTCGTTTAGAAAATAAAACAGCTATGCCGTGGACGACCGGTGCCGCGCTGACCATGCAAAACGGCAAAGCTTTGGGCCAGGATATTTTGCAGTACGCACCGGCCAAATCAACAACCCACGTCAAAATAACGACCTCGCCCGATATCTATGTTACGGAAGAGGAACGTGAAACAGAGCGCAAAGAAGATCAGAAAAAAAAGGATGGGTATTCGTATGATCTTGTTACCATATCCGGCGAGATCAATCTGAACAACTACAAAGATAAAGACGTCAAACTCAAAATAACGCGCCCCATAACCGGTAAACTGCGCGAAGCAACGGCCGAACCCAAAAGTAAAGTCAACGTTAAGTCAGGAAGTGCGATCAATCCCGAAACAACATTGACTTGGGAGGTTAATCTGAAAAAAGGCGACGCCCGAAAGATCACGTATACTTACGAAGTGTATCTCAGACGATGATTTAAAAAATCAGTTAACGGTAAAGTCCGTCGCGCGGAGCAATCGCCCTTGTGCGTCCACAATTTCAACCTTCCAGCTTCCTTTGCGTCCGCTGACGGTACGAAATGCATAAGTGCGCATGGATTGTGATCGGATGTCCAAGGGCACTTCACCGAGGGAGTTTCCATTGTGAATCCATCGCACTTTGACGGTTTTTCCCTGGCCTCCGTTGACGCGCAGCCAGCAATAAATTTTTTCTGTAGTCGAGGAAGAGAAAGTATCTGCCACACCGGTAATTTCCATATTCGCTACGCCGGTTCCGATTCGCAAAGATTCCACCAGCATACCGTCAATCGTATTGCCGCCGGCAGGCGTTGATTGGGTTTCAGATGGTGCTGCATTTTTATTAGTAGTTGCATTGCTGTTATTGGCTTTTACAGACGTATTATTGCCTGTATTCGAAACTGCATTTGTAACCGGGGCAACATTGGTACTTGTCACGGTTTTTGGTTTAGGGGTCGGTTTGTCTTCGCCTAATTTGGAGTTAGCGCGTGTGATACCATAGACACTGCGCAAATCGTAAGGCAGGTAACGTGCGGGTTGTTGCCGGTTTTCGCCGCCGTAACTCAGCATCAAAGCCAGTTTGTTTTCTTTATCTATCCATTCTACAAAAATAGCACTGTGCTCAATATCTCCATAAGAATGATTGATATAATACAACCAGTCTCCGTTTTTGATTTTTTCAATATCAACAAAAGGGCCGGCTTTGACCGACTTGAAAACAGTTTCGCGTTTTCCCCACACATAACCCGCACGATCAAAAACCGCATTGGCATAATCCCAACAACTGCCCGGTAGTATTTCCGCATTGGTCAATGTCATCGTTCGGCCGGTCTCTAGTATTTTTTTTCCGTCCGCTGATGCAGTTTCTTCCGCTTGGGTCAGCATCGCCGTATAATCGCCCGTGTCGTAATAATCCTGTGAACAGATGGAGAGCGAAATACCCGTGAAAACAAAAAGATAGGGGATAATTTTAAACATACCGCTATTCCTGCGTTTAAGGTGTATGAAATGAAATTTAAAAAATGAGAAAATGGTGAACCGTAAAATAATACAGACAGGAAGATATAAGTCTGTCTTTAGGACACACGTAAGATAGGACGAATCGGCGTGATTCGCAATTTACAATTTAGAGATATGTACAGGCTTACTCAAATCGTCGGTAGCCGAGTGAATGCCTAATTAAACGTGTCTTTCACTCTTTCGGACTTCATCAAATATAAAGTCCATACGATGAACATCATCGCGCCTATTACAAATTCGGCCAAACGTACCGATGAGGCATTATGATTTGTATCTGAACTCAACCACTGTGCTGATGTACCGACCAGACCGACGAAAACCAGATTGACCAGTAAAAGCATCATGATCATTATTGGGGTGCGACGATCCATTCGGAAAAAATAAATCGGCACCATGATCGCATAAACAAGATAGCAGAGCGTAACGGTGACTTCTGCGTACGCAAGGTAGTTGGATGCCAAGACATTCGCAGCGGGTAATGACACTTGTTTGAGTGCGATCAATATACGAATCGGATTAATCAGCAGAAATAAACCTAATAACCATAACCATCCTCCGATACGATGCGGATATTTGATAGTATGCTCCATAAGACACCTCCTTCACAATCAAAGTACAGTGTAGCCTTTGGCGGAGCAATGACGGAGGTCAGTAGCGGCGTATTTTTTATCGACATGCGTATGGTTTCATTTATAGGATGGATTATAATTTTTGATTCCGTAAAAATTTCCATTATCTTATCCGTATGCGTAAGACGTGGATAATTATAACTATAGCGATTTTAGCGTGTTCGCCGGAAAGTGGATCGCCGCCCAATGAATCGCCATTGGTGACGCGTATACTCGCACCTGCCGTCGTAGGGTTGACAGATACAGTAAAAATTTATACCTATGATGCCGATGAGAGCACGCTACAGATTGAAGCTAAAATCTTTGATGGTGACGGCCAAGTGCTATCGGATGTGTGGAAAACGAATTTGCATGACGACGGTCTTGCCGGAGATGTGAAGGCCAATGACGGCAACTATATCGGAGTGATCAAATCGCAAGCTCTTTTGGATCACAACAGCGGTTTTTTTGAATTGCAAGTCATCGTGACAGAAGCGAAGAGCGGAGCGACGGACAAGCAGTCGGTGTTTATAGAACAGAATCCAAATCGCACGCATCCGCCTGAAGTTATCTTAGTGACGGCTCCCGATACGGTAAACCCAAGTCTGGTGAGTGAATTTTTAATAACCGTTACGGTTTCCGATCCGGACGGTTTGGGTGATATAGCATCCGTGACGCGTACGACGCCAAGCAATCTGGTTTTAGCCTTACGTGATGATGGTGTGAACGGAGATGCGACGGCACATGATGGTGTTTACTCAGAAAGAGTTTCGGTCAATCCTTCACCGCCAGCGGGGAGTTATACATTTACATTCAAAGCGACCGATCGGATCGGTCTTCAAAGCGCCGCGATCCCAAAAACGATAGTCATTATTTCAAATTAAAATCGCAGCCTCTGCCGTATAGTTTATCAAAACGTATCTAAAATCCACATCCTTACATCAAAGCGTTACATCTTCAAAACAACTTCTTCCGTGCTGGCAAGTTTCCGGCGCGACGTAGGAGCCATCCGGCCCGGAAGTCAACATCGTTCGCAAACACCAGTACTGCGCTGTAGCTGAAGCATCCGTTCGCCATGCGTCATGATGATCCGGTTCCGTAACGTAAGCGGTTTTAGTGCGAATATGTTTACAATCTGATCGTGCGTTCATTTTGATTAAAAATTAAGTTCCTGATTTTTTTTGTTAACGGCGCGCTGTAAGGTGATATGACCAAGTAATGCGCAGGGCAGGTAGGTGATAAAATTGGCGACCCAATATTGAATAGGGTGACTGATCATGAGCATACCGATGACACCGAAAACCACATAAAATGCAGCGACAATGATCGCATTACGGTAACCGTTTTCCGGTGCAATCCAGGACGCTACGAGACCGCCCATAAAAGAACCCAGCGCCATACCCGCCACCGCAAAAAGAAATGCGCCTAAGGAAAGTGTTCGCAAGTGCGCTTCCAGCGTTTCAACGCTGTTAGGATTGAAATCGGCGGGGGGAGGATATATCGTGGCACCGACGTTTTGAACGATAGTCACCATTACGATCACTGTGATGATACCGCCGATAACGGAAAAAATATTTTTAGCCATAAAACCTTTCGTGGTTGTTTGATGTAAAAACTAATACAGTTTATCGCAAAGGATCAATACCGACCGCAAAACACAAAGCACGTCGGATCACGGTTTCCAATACGGAAATTTTGTACGCATTTTTGGATAGCGGCGTCGCGTTTGATAAAGCTTTTTTCGCGGCGCGCGCGGCAGACTCTTTGGTGATTGTCTGGCCGATGAGAAGGTTTTCAGCATCGGTGCAACGCCAGGGTATCGGAGCTGCTGCACCCAGCACGATGCGCGCCGATCGGCAGATGTTGTTTTCGATAGCGAGTGCAACGGCAACTTCCGCGATCGGCCAATCAAACGATTGTTTTTCGTTTTGTCGAAGATAAAAACTGATCGTGCCTTTCGGCGGTTCGGGTATGTATATTTCCGTGTTGACTTCACCGGGTTGGAGCGCGTTCTCTTTTGTAATATCGTTCGCCGGAGTAACAAAAAATTGATCCATTGCAAGTTCGCGTTCGCCTTTGGACGATTTTATTTTCAGGCGAGCATCCAACGCTGTCAAAGCCACGGCCGGCGACGAGGGATGAACGATAACGCAGCCGTCGGTATTTCCAAAAATCGCGTGATACGTGTTTTCACCGTTCATCGCGTAACAGATTTTTCCGCCTTTGCGTGTACAATCAAATTCGTGACTTCTAAAGTACCAGCAGCGTGGTCTTTGGCAGAGATTGCCTCCGATCGTAGCGGTATGGCGGATTTGTGGTGTCGCCAAACTTGCACAAGCCTGAGCTAAAGCGCGAAACGGGCCGGAGTAAATATTATTTACGTTGGAAATATCCGCTATCGTAGTGCCGGCTCCGATGGATAGATCATCATCCAGGGAAATTTTTTGTAGTGCCGAGATTTGGCGCAAACTGACTAAGCGCGAAGGCGCTGTCAATCCTTCTTTCATCAAATCGATAATGTCCACGCCGCCGGCTTTTATCGTGGTGTTCGGTTCTTGAAGTACGGGCAAAAGTTTGTCTAAACTTGCACTCTGTAGGTATTCAAATTTATTCATATGTACAAACCTTTTGATCTTGCTGAAGTGTCAGATGTTTCGTTACGACTGAAGCGCTTCCAGTACATGGGCGGCATGCATAGGGAGTTTGCGAATGCGTTTACCCGTTGCGTGAAAAAAGGCATTGGCTATAGCCGCCGCCGTCGGTATCGTAGCAGGTTCGCCGATCCCCATAGCGCCCGTAGCGGAAGCGCCGGTGTAGACATCCAGTATTTCCGTTTCAATGACCGGTATATCTTTGGCTCCGGCAATTTTGTATTGATCAAAATTGGCGTTGACCATACGGCCGGTATACGTGTCTAAAATTCTATTTTCAAATAAAGCATAACTCAATCCCTGTATCACGCCGCCGCGAATCTGGCTATCCAGTGTCAGCCGATTGATCACACGACCGCAATCGTGCACCGCGACGATACGATTAACCTTGATAATGCCGGTTTCGGTGTCCACTTCGATATCTGCAAATTGTACACCGGCTATGTACGGCGGGCTGAGTGTAAGGTAATCGCGTGTGCGTTCACCGATAACCGAAAATTTATCACCGCTGATTTTAGCGGCAACTTGTTTCCATGCGAGACTTTTAGACGCATCGCGGCGGGAAAAAATGCGGCCGTCGGCAACGGACAAATCGTCCGATGGTACACCCAGCATAGGTGCGGCGATTTCAAACATTTTGAGTTTAGCAAGATAAGCGGCATGACGCGCTGCCGGGGTAATACCCGCCGTAGTCTGACTACCGCCGCTGGCAGGGCCGAGGCCGTACTGTGTATCGCCGATTTTGATGACGATGTCCTTCGTTTGCAATCCCAGTTCTTCCGCGACGACCATTGCCAAAGCGGTGCGGATACCGCCGCCAATATCTTGTACGCCGTTGGTCATTTCGACGGAACCGTCGCTATGCACTTCGATGGTAGCTTGAAATCCGGTACCGTAAATGTAATACCATACGGCGTTGGCCATTCCGAAACCGCGCTTAATCGGGCCTTTGTCGCTGGCGGGTTGGACGGCGCGCCGGTCCCAACCGAAACGTTTCGCGCCAATGTCGTATTCAGCCAATCGAACGGTATCGGTTTTAGAATTGATTCGTCGTAGGGCAAGCGGGTCCATGTTGAGTTTGTATGCCAATTCATCTACGGATTGCTCCAGTGCAAATGTTCCCTGCGGATGACCCGGCGCTCTAAATGCGGCGCCTGCACCGGCATGGGTAAAGACATCGTACTGCTCGGAGTATTTATGAGGAACGGCAAAATACAAATTCATCGCCGGACCGTCGCATCCGGAGCCTGTACCAACGCCGGCCGTACCGTGCGCAATTAATTTGATGGCTTGGATTTCACCTCGCGCGTTAGCACCGACACGAAGTTTTTGCACCGCGCTGGGGCGATTGCCTGCAGCGATGTGTTCTTCCTTTCGGTCCAGCATAAGGCGTACAGGTGCACCGGCTATTTTGGCCAATTTAGCCGCAGCGATGCCGTATACTCCTGCACCGAACTTTGCACCAAATCCGCCGCCCATGTATTCCGTAATAACGCGTACATGTGTTTTGGGTAACTGAAAAACATTGGCTAATTCATCCCGAACACTGAATGTGCCTTGTGTCGAAGCCCACACCGTAAGTTTGTCCGAGCTTTCCCAGAACGCCACGACACCATGCGTTTCCATTGCCGAATGGGTCTGCACTTGTGTTTCATAAACAGCATCTACGGTTACGGCGCTGGATGATAACGCGGCATCCACAGAAGCGGCGTTGCCTTTGACGGCGGGGCCGCGCAAGTTGCCTTTTTGCGTAACGGATCCGATGGATGTCGGTTCATCGCCTTCCGATTTTTGTTCTTCAACGGCCGTGTCAAAAATATGCGATGCACCCGGTTTCATTGCATCCTGAATGGTGGTAATAACCGCACGTTTTTCGTATTGAATTTCGATCAGTTTAAGTGCTTCGTTGGCGGCGTGTGATGAAGTCGCGGCTACGGCACAAATTTCCTGACCGGCAAATCGTACGAATTGTGGTATCGTGTCTTGTATACGTATCACCGCGCGCACGCCGGGATATTTTTCGGCGCGGGAGGTGTCTATCTTGCGAATGACGGCTGAAGCGTGCGGTGAGCGCAAAATCCGAGCATATAACATGTCCGGCAATTGAATGTCGAAGGTATACCGTGCAGAACCTGTTACTTTGGCCTGACCGTCCAGACGAGTTTGGCTTTTGCTAACCAATTGCAAACGGTCATCCGCATCCCATGGTTTCGGGACGTTATCGGGAAGGGAAACGTTTTTTTCCGTCCATACTCCGGAATGACCGGTTTTGAGCTTGATATTTTTAGGCATAAAAATTACTCAATTTTGTTATTTCATGTTTTTTGCGGCCGACTGTACGGCTTCAAAAACGTGATTGTATGTGCCGCATCGGCAAAGATTTCCGCTGACCGCATCTTTTACGTCGTCGATGGACGGGTTTTTATTATCGCGAAGCAAGGCCGCACAACTCATCACCATACCCGGCGTACAAAATCCGCATTGTAACGCGTCATGTTCGATGAAAGCTTGCTGTAGCGGGTGCAGCGACGTACCATCCGAAAGTCCTTCGATGGTCGTAATCTCGGACCCGATCGCATCCACAGCCAAGGTGAGGCATGCGTTTATGGTTTTACCATTCATCCATACTGTACACGCACCGCAGGCTCCGCGTTCACATCCCGTTTTAGTGCCTGTAAGATGGAGATGATCGCGCAGCACTTCGGCCAATGTCCATCGTGGTTCGACACGCAAGGATTGTTTCTTGCCGTTGACGGATAATGTGATGTCCGTTGCGTCCGGGCCCAGTGTTTGGATATCCTGCGTCGGATTGGCACAGGAAGCTTGCAGTGCACCGATGATGCCGCCGTTAGCGGCGACAGCGCCCAGAGATGAGAGGCCGAAATCTTTGAGGAAAGCGCGGCGTGATGGATCCGGCAATTCACCGGCATCGTCTTGCGGTTCATTCATAAGCTGCTCTTCAAAGTTGGTATAGTGTTCGATATGTTAAGTTTTATTAACGGAAAAATCAGGCCTAATGTTTCAGAGTTGCAAAGTTGTTGTGATCCATCAACCCAAAACAAAATCCACTTCATACATTGCATAATGCGCTTCATTCATACCACAACGATGATATACATTCATGGCTTTGCGATTACTTTTGTCCACATATAGTCGTATGCCGCACACGTCTTTTTTATTGCGTGCCTGCTCAAGTACATATTGGTATAATTTGCGATATATACCCATGCCGCGAAATTCCGGGTCAACGTATACGCTTTGAATCCACCAGAAAACTCCGTTTCGCCAATCGCTCCATTCGTATGTGATCATGAGTTGTCCGACGACCGTGCCATCGGGCCGTTCGGCGAGTAAATAAAAACCAAATTGCGGCTGACGAAACAAATTGGTTACGCCGTCGCGTAAAATATGGCGCGGTAATTCTTTATTTTCAGTTTCTTTGGCCATGGCGGCATTATTGTGAACAAGGATATCCGTGTCGGAAACAGATGCTAAGCGTATATGGATGGCCATAAAGTTAATGCAGTTATAATGAAGGGATTATAGCGCTATAATACGCTTTTCCTAATTTGGTTACAAATAGAGAATAACCGGTGTACTTTGCAGACGCTTATTGCCTTAGTCGGTATCGGCACTTATATTTGCAGATGACGATGAAAATCAGTGTGATCATACCCGCCTACAACGAAGCCTCGATTATTGGTGAAACGCTTTCGGCATTGATGAAAGCCGACCGTCCATCGAACCCGATAGAGTTTATCGTTGTCAATAACGCCAGCACGGATCGTACGGCGGAGATTGCCTCTTCGTTTCCCGACGTCCGAGTTGTTACAGAATCGGAAAAAGGCCTCACCAAAGCGCGTCAGTGCGGTAACGCCCATGCGCAAGGCGATATCCTGATCTATATTGATGCGGATACGCGTATCCCCAAACATCTTTTACGAACGATCGAAGAGAAATTTATAGCCGATCCCAAACTTGTTGCGATGTCGGGTCCTTATAAGTATCACGACTGGACATGGTACGGGCGGTTGATCTTATGGCTTTATCACTGGACTTTGGTTCCGATGAACCAATTGGTAATCAATCGCATACTCAATAAAGGCAGTGTTTTTTACGGTGGTAATTTTGCCGTGAGAAAAAAGGCGCTGGATAAAATAGGCGGCTTTGATACCGGGTTGGAATTTTGGAGTGAAGATACGCAGATCGGTCGCCGTATGAGTCGGGAAGGCCGTGTTCGTTTTTTTCATCGGGCGTATGTTTATACGTCGGCACGTCGTTATTATGCGGAGGGGTTTCTTCGCGTGCTCATGCGGTATATCATGAATTATTTTTGGGATATTATTTTTCATCGCCCTTTCACCAAAGGTTATCAGGACGTACGTTCTACCCCGCCGAAGCAAACGACTTAAAATCTTCCAACGTTCACGGTGTAATTTTTTTTACAAAAACCGATCGTGCTTTTTCAGCCGGATTAGCGTCGGGATAGTCCAGAACCGCCGTATTGATGTATATCTGGTTGGTTATGGTTTTTTGGATCTCTTTACCTACCGCAAAAGCGTACAGCGCTGTATCGGCATCTGCTTCGATGGGAATGCTCCACTCGATGCGATCACCTCGTTTACGCGCGATGTAGTAACCATCTTTGTTGATATACACATGGCATGCGGTAGCTAATGTAGGATGCACTAGACGTGCGGTGCCGCGAAGAAACCATTTTTCTTTGCGGGCGATGGCGATGTCTTTGCGCTGCAAAAGAACGGGCGACGGACTGAGGGCCTGTGTGAGCGATAGGACACTTTTGACGGTGTCCTGAAAAAACAAAGCATATTCTTTGGTTTGCTCGTTACTGGCGCGGGCTAGCGTAAGAATCATACCGGGTTCATAGGGGATTTCGATATGTATAGGCACGCTGTTGCCGATCGCGTTGACAAACTGAACGCGCGGGCTGGCCGCAACAAGCATACTGCGATCCGATTGAAATTGCAGATCTAACACGAGAAAATCATCGCTGCGCTTTTCGATAAATAAAGAATCCATCATAAGATCGCGTTCGCAAAAAACCTGCGTACCGTAATGACGTATCGTATAACGCGCGAGTCGCGTTTTGGCGCCGCGGATCAGCGTATCTTTGATCACGCTGTCTTTGTAGGAAGCAATACCGATACCGATATGCGTAAATTCCGCTTTCAATATATTAGCGCGATGGCCGGGACTATTCATCCACTGTTTCATCAGTTGATCGGCGATGCTGCGATATCCGCCATCCACGCTATGCAAAGCAATATTTTCGCCGAGCGATGCGTCCGATGCCCCCGTGCGATATACGCGGTCGGATACGGTTTTTAGTGAAGCGGTAGGGGAAGTATGAGAAAAATAACCCAGTGCCATCATTTCACGGGAATGTTGCCGGGCCGCTGAGCGCAAGGCTTTATCCCACACGAGAGGCGGAAGTTTAACTTTGGCGCGTTCGACATTCACCTGGTTCCAAACTTCCATTTCGGCTAATGAGTCGCCCGGTAGCGCCGAAAATTCGTCATGCAGATATTGGATCTGTTGCCCCCAAATCGTTGTCGTCAGGCATAATGAAACAAATATGAATAACTTTTTGATCATAACGAATTATGCTCCTGTTGAGGCGAGGCGTAAAGCCTGTTTGATCATATCCTGCAGAGCAAACGGTTTATCACCGGATTCACGTAATAAGCGAGCGATAGCTTTTTCGGCGACGGGTTTGGAGTAGCCGAGAGAGATCAGTGCCATTAAGGCTTCATCGGCGACCTGCAGGTTGGCCGATGATGTGGTAAGCTTAGCGGTTGATGCGACGTCGCCCATTTTGGTGATTTTGTCTTTGAGTTCGACGACGATACGTTGCGCAGTTTTTTTGCCGATACCCGGAATGGCCGTCAGCAATTGTACGTCTTCGTTGAGGACAGCGGCTTTAAAATCACGGATCGCGATGCCGGACATCATACTGATGCCGGACTTGGGGCCGATGCCGGAGACGGAAATCAAAAGTAAAAAAAACGAGCGCTCTTCAGCGCTTACAAAGCCGAACAACTGCATGATGTCTTCGCGCACATGCATATACGTCAGTAGCTTGCAAGCCGCGCCTACGGCCGGGATTTTTTCGTAGGTGCTCACGGGTATAAAAAGTTCGTAGCCGATACCCTGTACGTCAATAACGGCGCGTGTCGGTTCTTTTTCGGCCACTAGGCCTTGGACAAATGTGATCATGATTAAAGATATCCTGATTTGGCTAAACTGGTATAGTGACGTCCCGCGATGATGATATGATCGCGAACGGGGATACTCATAATAATGCCGGCTTCTTTGAGCTGTTCGGTGACCGCGATATCCTCCCGGCTCGGTTCCGGATTTCCGCTGGGATGATTATGTACGAGGATAATACTTGCCGCCATATATTCGATCGCCGCTCGAAAAACTTCGCGGGGATGTACCAAACTGGCATTGAGTGTGCCTTCGGAGATCGTGCAATCACGTATGATCTGATTGGCGCTGTCCAGCAATACCACCATAAAAATTTCCCGATTAAGATCGCGTAACCGTGGCATATAATGTTTGAATAAATCCTCCGGCGCACGTACACGGATTTTTTTAGCATCGCTTTGAGCCTCGATGCGACGGGATAATTCGAAAGCCGCGGCCAATTTGATGGACTTCACTTTACCGATGCCTTTAAAACGGCGCAATTCGTGCGTCGAACACCGCGCCAGTGCGGCAAGGCCTGAGAATTCCTTTTCGAGCGCACGCGCCAAATCAACGGCTGTAATATTACGCGTACCGCTGCCGATGAGTATAGCTATTAATTCGGCGGAACTCAATCGTGCGGCACCGAGTTGTTCTAATTTTTCCCGCGGTCGGTCTTGCGAAGACCAGTCTTTGATCTTGGCATGATAGAGCGAAGGTTCGGCTATTTTTTTTGGTTTCCCCACGATGGTTTTGGTTGCCTATACCTGCGCTGCGCCGCAATTGTCGCAAAAATTGGTTTCCGAGCGAAGTTGTTTTCCGCACGTCGTACAATATTTAACCGCGCCGGTAAAGGTAGGCGCATCATTGGCGGCTGCCGGATTTACGCAATCTTCGTAGGCCACTGCGGCAAATGTAAACTGCAAGCCGATTGAAAAAACGATCGGTATATAGCACGCATATAAACCGACTTGTGCGATGATTTGTGCAACCAAAGCAAAGAGTGTAAACATAAGCCAATCTTTTTTGGCTATGGAAAAACTTTTTTGAATAGCTTCCATAGGCCCCAGGCCTTCGTATACAGCGATGGGTATGGCCAAATAAAAAAAACCGCCGACGATAAAAGCCGGAAAAACGCAAAAAACGAATCCGATGCACGCGGCGAAAACATATACAAGACAAATAACTAATACTGTGAAAAAATGGCCGCCACCACTAAAGGCATCCGATACGGAGATGGACTCCCCTTTTAATTGTTTACGCGCGGTGAGGTACATGCCCGGTAAAAGGAAAAGCATAAAAAGGCCGATTCCCAAAACGAGAAGGCCGAACATTACCATACCCGGCAAAGCCACATCCGGATCCATGTGTTTTCCGAGAAAGGGGAGTGCGAAAATGCTGGCATATAACATGATGATTGCGACGACTAGCGGGCCGAAATAAAGAGATCCCATTAGAGCCCACGTGCCCCAGTCTTTGCGCAGCAAATCAAATCCGCGCGAAATCCAATCGCCAAATTTTACCGTGTTTCCCATACATCCTCCCTCTATTATACTTGTGATGCGCCGCACTTATCGCAAAACGATGCGCGGACATCTATGGAAGCTCCGCATCGAATACAGGACTTTGAGTATAATGCGTCCACGCGAGATATCGGTTCTTCCGTTTTGATTTCAAAACAGTCTCTGTATGCTGCGGCTGTCGTGGTCACTATCAAAGGGGCCGTAATAAAAATACCGATTCCGCACAATAGAATGCCAAGAAACGCCAGCACCTGCGTTACGATCCAAAGGACGGTGTACATGACCCAATCGCTTTTGGTCGTTTCAAAACTTTTTTTCAAGGCTTCCAATGGCGGAAGATTTTCACGAACGACCATCGGTACGACGTAGTACAAAAGTCCTTGTGCGATCAAACCGGGAAATAGACACAACATGCTGCCGATCATGCTAAACAAACTGACTGAAAGCATTGCGACTAATACCGATACATAAATATCCACACCGGAGAAAGCATCGCTAACGGAAATGGACTCGCCCTGAATTTGGCGAAATGCCGCCCGAAAAGCGCCGCCCATAAAAAAGGCGATAATAAATACCATAGCAAATTGCGTGAGCATATTGACGGCAAACGACGATTCCATGGAGCGAAGAAAATAATCCGTCAGGCTTTCGTTAGGGCCGATCTGTAGCGAACGGCCGATAAGCATTTGGATCATGATATAGACAAATCCGGCCGGAATAAAAGTCAATGCACTGATACCGGTCCATGCCGCCCACTCCTGACGCAGCATCGTCCAACCTTCACTCAGCCATTTACCCAAACGTACTTGATAATTCGGATTCATAGTTCCTCAAAAAAATAAAAAGCGGGTTGCGATGAACAACCCGCATAATAATCATTTCCTACTTTTTACAAAAGCAAAAAACCAAACTATCAGTGCGATGAAGTGCCGCCGGCACCGGGCATACAGCAAGACCCGGCTGGCGCTTGTTCGATCACTTGGGCGTGGGGTTTGGTCTCTTTGCCTTCCTTATGCGGTGCGTGCGGATGCCATCCGACCATATACAGCATTATAAAAAAGCCGATGATATAGGCTACGGCAACGTGCCAGCCGTCTTTTATCCAAAATACTACGGATTTGCCTTTGGGGAACATATTGGTCAATGCGACGCCGGCCGACGATCCGAACCAAATCATGGAACCGCCGAAACCTACTGTAAATGCCAAAATACCCCAATCGTAGCCGCCTTGTGTCAGAGCCAATTTGGTCAGCGGAATATTATCAAATACAGCAGAAACAAAACCAAGGCTGAAGGCTGTTTCCCAGGAAGCCGGAGGCAGTTCCTCGACGGGCATCATCGAAGCGCACATCACCAAGGATAATAGGAAAATACTACCTTTCAAAGCACCGGGCAATTCATGCCATGCAGTTTTGCGAAATGTCGCGCCAATTAAAATCGCGATCCATACGCCGACGGCGGGGAAATCCAACATAAAGTTGGTTGTAATCGCACCGACGAGGATAAGGAAGACAACTAAAATTTTCCCCCAGTCAATGGCGATATCTTCGGCATGGGCCGCGACGATAGGTTGAAATTTATGTTGTTGTTTGGCGGCGATAAAACCAAATACTAAGAATGACGCGATCGCGCCAACAAAAGCGTGTGTGACATCCAATGCGTTTACACCGTCTATCCACATCATCGTTGTCGTTGTATCGCCGACGACAGAGCCGGCACCTCCGGCATTGCTTGCAGCAACGATCGCCGCAAGAAATCCGATATGCACATTGCCTTTGAAAACGACCATCGCAATGGTACCGCCGATCATTGCCGCGGCGATATTATCCAAGAACGATGAGAGAATCATAACGATAAACAGTAACACAAAACCGCCCATCCAGCCGGATGGCAGATATCTGGGAAGAATTTCGGGGATTTTGGATTCTTCAAAGTGTTTTGCCAAAAGTGCAAAACCAAGCAACAACCCGAGCAGATTGGTAAGGATTTCCCATTCGTGATGGATATGATTCATTAAATTAAAATTGGTAAATCCTAATTTGAAAGTTAAGATGGTAGCCAAGCCAATAAGCGCAACTTGCAAAACATAATGGTGAAAAAGCGCCACACCAAGCAGCGTCAAAGCAAAAAGGGTAAATTCGAAAGGAATACCGAAAAACATAATTTGACTGTGACCAAGGGATTCAACCGTGGAAAACATGGGTTGACTGGAAAACAGCGACATCATGCCGATCACGGCCAAAACAAAAAGACCGATAATAACCGGCGCGGTAAAAAAACCGCCTTTTTGTGTTTCACTCATAGACGCTCCTCCTGTGTAGGGTTAAACAATTTTTCGTTCGCAAAACGGTATATTACAATAACGATTTGTCTTTATGGTATTTGGATTTGCGATACTCGGCGGCAAATTCACAATATACTTCCCAATTGCGGCGTATCATCGCCAATGTTTGTTCATCGGCTGTTTTTTTGACTTTGGCAGGCACACCCATGACAACCGAGTTGGGCGGAATAATCTGATTTTGCATGACGATCGCACCCGCCGCGACGATGCAGTTTTCACCGACTTCGGCACCGTTGAGTATCGTGGCATGCATGCCGATGATGCAGTTTTTGCGAATGGTTGCGCCGTGCACGATGGCGCTGTGACCTATGGAGACGTTATCTTCGATAATGGCGGGAAAATGATCGTCCACATGCACGACGGCGTTATCCTGTATATTGCAGTTTTTTCCGATAATGATGGGGTCCATGTCGCAACGTAAAACGGCGCCAAACCAGATGCCGCAATTTTCGCCGATTTTTACGCCGCCGATGACAGAAGCGGTATTGGCGATAAAAACGCTGTCGTGAATTTCAGGCGGTTTAAGATCAGACAAACGAAAAGGTTTATGGATGGGTTCCACGATGCCTCGGTGTACACAATGTTTAAACGGTGGTTGGGATGTTGATTCAGCGGCGGTAAGTTCTAAAAAAAAAGATTCAAAGTCAAATTGCATGCCTTAAGCGCTCTCGCACTTATCCGGGTATCTCGGAAGTTTTCTTGCACTTATCGGCAGCAGAGCGTATAATCTGTTATGAATGAGCGTGAAGAAATAGAAGCGCTGATCCAAGAAGCGATCCATGCGCGATCATTTGCCGTAGCGCCATATTCCAAATTCCAGGTCGGCGCTTTGGTTGTGATGAAGTCCGGCAAACGATTCACCGGATGTAATGTCGAAGTGAGTTCTTACGGTCTCACGATCTGTGCCGAACGTACGGCGATTTTCAAGTCGCTTTCAGAAGGCGAACGAGATGTACATACCGTCGTGGTTGTTGCCGATACGACCGGGCCGTGTTTTCCTTGCGGGGCGTGCCGACAGGTGCTTTCCGATTTTGCACCCAATGCGCGGATAATTTGCAGTAATATCCATGGCGTGTATTCCGTTTTCAGCATGAAAGAACTTTTGCCTCACGCTTTTGATGCAAACGATCTCCACCCGTAATTTCATTTAACACTTAAAAATTTCTACTAAGGGTCTGTTCAACGATGGCAGAATGGTTTGGTGTATTTCAGGTCGAAGATCCGGTATGGCGGCATTTGATCCAAGCCGGGGTGATAATTGTCGGCGGGTACGTATTGGCTAAACTTTTGTATCGCTTGGTACACCTGATCGGATACAAAATTTCTGCTAAAACAGAAACGGATCTCGACGATAAAATCGTTGCCATATTTGAAAAATCCGTGCAACGAATCGTCAATACGACGGCGCTTTATTTTGCTATCAATCGGTTGGAGCCTTTATTTCAAGGTACGTGGCTCAACTATGTGGATGGCGCTTTTTTTGTTGTGATGGTCATCCTCGCGACCATACTCCTGACCAACGTAACGAAAACAATCATCGAATGGTATGTGGCTACCATCGCGGTGAGGACAGAGAGTCCGGTGGATGAAGAAATACTTCCGCTGATTCGTCGTCTTCTTAATATGTTGCTTTATTCTATCGCACTGATGATCTGTCTTGATCATTTTCACATTGATATCAAAGCACTCGTCGTGTCGCTTGGTGTGGGTTCGTTTGCCATCGCGTTTGCGGCGCAGGAAACGTTGTCTAATATGATTGCAGGTTTTGTGATCATGGTGGATCGCCCGTTTCGCGTGGGGGATCGTATTCGTATTACGGCCGGCAATATCACCGGTGATATCGTCAAAGTCGGTCTTCGCAGCACACAGATTCTTGATTTTGATTACAATATAGTCACGGTGCCCAACGCGCAGATCGTCAAATCGGATATTATCAATTTTGCCTATCCGGATCCAACGATGCGGTTGCGTATCGAAGTGGGCATAGCCTATGGTAGCGACATCGAAAAGGCGAAAAAAATATTGCTGGAGGTATTGCAGAGTGATGAACGCATTCTCAAAGAACCGTTGCCTGAAGTGGCTGTGATAGGTTTTGGCGATTCGGCTGTGCAGCTGGTGGCGATCGGACGCGTTCGGCATTATAAAGAGCATTTCGAGACCGGCGATACGGTTCGGGACCGGATCCATTCATCATTTGCCCGCAACGGCATCGAGATACCTTATCCGCATCGGGTGATTATTGCCCGTACCGATCAAAACGCAAAAAACGGCTGATTTTCCAGGGTATGATTTTATAAAAAAACGACTTTTTTTTGGATTGCTTAACTTGCTTTTTTAGGTGTACCTGTCTATATTCGCGGGCGTAACCCTGCGTTCAAATATCTGCATAATTGTGGTAACTTTCGATAGAGTAAAATGAATTTCCCGGAGAAAACAATGCTCAAAGTACGTTTAACCGGTATTGCGGTTTGGGCCGCAGTGCTTCTGTCTTTTTTTGCACAAACGGCACACAGCCAATCCAATGCGCGCGGCATGTTCGAATTTGTGTCCCGCGTGGGAAATCCAGACGACGGCGCGACAGACCTCGTTTTGGACGGAAAAACGCTTTTTGTTGCCAATAAATTCAGCGGCCTTCAGATCATTGATATTTCCGATATCCGCCGCCCGATTATTCGCAGCCGTACCAAATCGGAAGGTCAAAATTTTGGTATTGCCAAAAAAGACAAGATGGTGTTTTTATCGGATAATAAAGCCGGTTTGGTTGTCTATGATGTTACCAGTTTGTCCAAACCTAAACTCGTGACATCCTTTGAAACGCGCGGTGAAGCGTGGGACGTCCAGATCAAAGATAATTATGCTTTCGTAGCGGCCGGTCTTGCCGGTCTTCTCGTTATTGACATTACAGATCCCAAAGCGCCTAAAGAAGTCGGTTCTCTGCGTTTTGATAAAGATTGGGACTTTGCGCGTCAGCTTTTGATTCGTGAAAACCGTTTGTACCTTGCTGATCGTAAAGCCGGCGTACATATCATCAATATCGAAAACCCTCTTGCGCCCAAAGAGATCAAACGTTTTCCTACGCAGTTTGCCGAAGGTTTGGATGTGTGGGATAACTACATCTGTGTGGCAGACGGGCCGAGCGGTTTTGTGATTTTGGATATCACCAATCCCGAAAAAATCAGACAAATTGCATCGCAAACATTACCCGGCCATGCGAATCGTATCTTCAAAGAAGGGCCGTACGTCTATATCGGTGTTGACGATGCGGGTATTCGCGCCTATGATGTGAGCAATCCGGCAAAACCGTTTTTTGATGCGCGCTACGATACGCCGGGTCAAACATTCGGTATGATCAAATATGATATTTTCCTTGTTGCGGCAGATTTGAATGCGGTTCTTTTTCTCACGCATAACAAACCTCCGGTCATTACACGTTCCGGCGATAAGGTCATAGCCGAAAACCAGACGTTGCGTTTTAAAATCAAAGGTATGGATCCGGATAACAATCCGATCGGTTTTTCTGCCAATTTTATTCCTCAAGGCGCATCGTTTGATATCAAAGATACGGTTTTTTCGTGGACACCTTCTTTCGAACAATCCGGCGTATATGAGGGAGTAGTATTCTCCGCGACAGAAAAAACACAATCCGCATTATTTTCGCGTGATACGATCAAAATCACCGTAAATAATGTCAATCGCGCCCCGGCGCTTCCTTCCACGGGAAATTACACGGTAGATGAAAATAAAGAATTGGCTTTTACGATCAATAAACCGACCGATCCGGATATCGAAGATACGACAAGCCTCAAAGTCGAATTGACTAATCCGCCAACCGGTGCAACGTTTGACAGTAAGACGCTGGCTTTCAAGTGGGTTCCCGCTTACGATCAATCCGGTGTATACACATTGTCTTTTGTGGTGACGGACGGCAGTGGTGCAACGGATACCAAACAAACAACGTTGACGGTTAAAAACATCAATCGCCCTCCTATGTTTGATGCGCTTGCGGCATCGTTCACGACGGACGAAAACAAGCCGGTATCATTTACGGTCGTCGCCAGCGATTTGGATAAAGAAGACGCCGGTAAGTTGGAGTTGGGTGGATTCAATATTCCTCCCGGCGCAACGTTTGACCGCAGCAGCGGTGTTTTAACGTGGACACCTTCGTATGACCAATCGGGCAAATACGACGGGATTTATTTTATCGTGCGTGATGCCGAAGGATTGAGCGACACCGTCAATACATCAATCACCGTAAACCACGTCAATCGTCCACCTTTCTTTGCTACCGTGGATGCGCAAAAGATTGATGAAGTGAAACCGTTATCATTCAAAATAGCGGCGGCGGATGCCGATGCCGAAGACGACGGCAAGCTGACAATCAAAGCGACGACCGTACCCCAAGGTGCAATATATAATGAAATAACCCGCACCTTGACATGGACGCCGACCTATGATCAATCCGGCGACTATACGGCTGTATTCAAAGTAACCGATCCGGCCGGTGCCAGCGATGAAATGACCGTACCTGTCCAAGTCGTGAATATCAATCGCGCGCCAAGTATCGCTGCAGTTCCTGCGCAAAATGCGGATGAAAATAAAGCCTATACGTTGGTCGTAACGGAAGGAACGGATCCGGATAAAGAAGACGTAGGCAAGCTTACTTACAAAGCTGAAAATCTACCGCAAGGTGCGACTTTCGATCCGGCGACGCGTACGATCGCATGGACACCGACGTACGATCAATCCGGCGTATATGAAGGTGTCAAAGTAACCGTTACCGATGCACTTGGACTTACAGCTACGACGACATTTCGTTTCACGGTCAAAAATATCAATCGTCCTCCGGTAATGGAAGTGATTGCAGCGCAAACTTCGGATGAGCAGAAACCGTTGGCTTTCCAGGTCAAATTTTCCGATCCGGATAAAGAAGATGCGAATCGTTTGACGGTAGCTGCGGCCGGAATGCCGCTAGGCGCTTCGTTTGCCGGCGGTAATTTTACGTGGACACCGACGTTTGATCAAGCGGGTAACTATACGGTTAAATTTACGGTAACTGATTTTGAAAAATTATCGGACACCAAAGAAGCGGTCATAACGATTAATAACGTCAATCGTCCGCCGGTATTGGCTGCGATCCTTGCGCAAGCCGCGACAGAAAACACTCCTTTCACATTTACCGTTCCTGCAGCGAACGACCCGGACAAAGAAGATGCCGGCAAGCTCACGTATAAAGCAGAAGGATTGCCGGAAGGTGCAAATTTTGATGCGGCAACACGTGTCGTCAAGTGGACACCGACGTATGATCAATCCGGCGATCACAATATACGTATTACGGT
The DNA here is from genome assembly GCA_013360215.1 of bacterium. Lineage (NCBI taxonomy): Bacteria > bacterium. The sequence continues at coordinate 46,523 of JABWCP010000013.1, forward strand.
TACGGATGTATTGGGCGTCGCGGATAACAAAGAACTCGTAATCAAAGTTAAGAATGTAAACCGCACCCCTGTTGTAGCGGATGTGGCCGCGCAAAACGGCGATGAAAATGCGAAGATGGAGTTTCGCATTGAAACCAGTGATCCGGATAAAGAAGATGCGGACAAACTGAAAGTAGTGGCGGAGCAAATGCCACAAGGCGCTACGTTTGCCAATAACACATTTAGCTGGACACCGACGTACGATCAAGCCGGGACCTATCGCGTAACTTTCCGCGCAACGGATGTTGCCGGAGGATTTGCCGTCAAAACGGCCGTGATCACCATCAAAAATGTAAACCGCAATCCTGCCCTCGGTGCGATCAATAATCAGACAGCCGACGAAAATAAATTTATGACATTTACAGTGTCAGCCAGCGATCCGGATAAAGAAGATCAAATTCGCTTAAATGTTACGGCTTCGGACCTTCCGAAAGGCGCGACGTATGCGGCGGGTAAATTCTCATGGATGCCCGGATATGATCAAGCCGGAGATTATACGGTGAAGTTTACAGCTAAGGATCCAAGCGGCGGTGAAGATGTAAAATCTGTTTCCATCAAAGTGAATAATACTAATCGTGCACCGAAAATGAATGCTGTTGGGACAAAAAATGGCAAAGAAGGATCTGAAATTTCATTCAGTGCATCAGCCAGTGATCCGGACAATGATAATCTGTCGTTCAGCCTCGTTGGCGGCCCTTCGGGTGCAACTATGAGCAGTGATGGGAAATTTACGTGGACACCGCAAACCGGTCAGTCGGGCACATTTAACTTTACAGTCAAAGTAAGTGATGGTACGGCCGAAGCGTCTGCTCCGGTTACCGTAATTGTTGCCAAAGCACCACAAGGCGGCGGTCAATAAGTTTTAATAATGATCTGAAAAAATCAAAGCCCTTTGGTAAAACAAAGGGCTTTGTTGTTTTATGCAATGATCCGCATGAAGATAAAAATGATCGAATAGAAAGTATTCTGATGTCGAATTCGAGGGCGAGAGCTACACCTGAATGTGACGAATGTGAATAGAATAGTCATTATATATAAGCTTATGGCTTATACCATGCTCTGACGTTTCGTAATAAGTATCATTACTGTTGGTACAAATGAAAAACCCGCTAAAGGTATTAGCGGGTTTTTTATGATCAAACAAATAGAATGTAATTCCTAATTAATTGGCGCGACTCCAATACGAAGTACGTCCGATCAATGAAAATCCTATGAATCCGCGGATTTTCAATTTATTCTGTTCCATGAGCTGCATATAGCATTTATAATCAGAGCCTTTTTTGGGATCATAGATCATACCGTTGCTCCATTCACCTTCAGCAGAATCATACGTGAAGTCCCGCAAAATCACCAAACCGATGATTTTTTGTGAGCGACGACCAGAATCGGGGTTTTTGAAATCTACTTTTTCGGCGCCAAGTTTGACTAAGGGTTCGCCTTCATTATCGCTTACATCATTGGCGTTATACGTAGGTTCTTTGAGCCATACGATTTTGCCAAAATACTGTGAACCTTGTTTGTAAATTTCGATCTGTGCCGTGCCTTCTTCATTGTACCACTTACCGATGATGGCATCCGGATCGCCCGCAAATGCGGCTGACAAACCGACTACCATAAGTAAACCGAGGATCATAAAACGCTTCATACAGCGCCTCCTTTGAATGATGAATTAAGAAGAATGATCTTTCTTATATGTTCGTGATTTACGAAACGGGGAATCCTCTTTTGTGTGAGTTGATCGTTTGGCGAAGGGCATACGCGGTGCGCCGCCGGAGCGTCCATCGGTTCGCTCGACGACGGCTTTTTTTCCGCCGATGGTAATGCCTGTGAGGGAACGGATCACACGATCCACGGATTCGGCATCCACGCGGAACACGGAATGATCTTCATTGATAAATACTTTGCCTACTTGCCGTCCTTCAAGGCGCGCCAGATTACATATTTTTCCGACAAGTGTGCCGGTTTGCAGATTGTGCTGTGCACCGACATTGATACGCAGTTCGGTCATCTCTGCACGCGGCGCATAGCTGCGGTCACGCATTCCGCTACGCTGTCCGAAATTATCCGGTACATTAAGTTCTTTGTCGTCTTCGTATTTTTCCAAAAATTCACGGCAAAGCAAGGTTACCAAACCGCGCATGATTTCTTCGGTTTCATATTTTTTGAGTATGGGTTTCCACCGGTCAAAATAACGATCAAACCCGGTCGGATTTTTCAACGCCTCTTCAAATTCTGTAATCGTCCGGTCAATGTTGGCTTCCATGATTTCTTGTATGCCGGGAATCGTGGATTTGGTAATACGTTTACGTGTATTACCTTCAAGCCGACGAAGCTTATAATTTTCCGACGGGGTTACCAGGGTAATGGCAATTCCTGTTTTGCCGGCACGTCCGGTACGACCGATGCGGTGAATATAGCTTTCAGATTCCATCGGCAGCGAATAATTGATGACGTGCGTAAGATCATTGACGTCAATGCCACGCGCAGCAACGTCCGTCGCGATCAACAGCCGTACGCCTTTAGCTTTAAATTTACGCATTACATGCTCGCGTTGGGCCTGATTCATGTCGCCGTGCAAAGCCTCGGCTTTAAATCCTTTGAGTACCAAGCGCTCGGCGACTTCGGCGCATTGAGCTTTGGTTTGACAGAAAACGATCGCGTACATTTCTTTGGCGTGATCAATAAGCCGGCATAACGCTTCAAATTTATTATGTTCCTGTACGGCGTAATAAATCTCTTCCGTGTTTTCCGTCGTGGCCGTGTTTTTTTGAATTTTCACTTCACGCGGCTCGGTCATAAATCGTTTGGCAATACCGCGAATTTGACTGCTGAGTGTGGCCGAAAAAAGCCAGATGCTGCGTTCGGTGCCCGCATGCGTAAGAATTTCTTCGATTTCCTCCAGAAAACCCATGTCGAGCATTTCGTCGGCTTCATCGAGGACAAAGTGTTTGATCTGCGAAAGCTGTAATGTGCCGCGATGCAAGTGATCTACAACGCGACCGGGCGTACCGACGACGATCTGCACGCCTTGGCGCAACGCACGGAGCTGTACGCCGATATCTTGACCGCCGTAAATCGGAAGAATGCGCAAGCGTTTATGTTTACTTAATTTTTTTAATTCCTCGCTGATTTGCACGGCTAATTCGCGTGTCGGGGAAAGAATAATAGCTTGTACCGTTTTAGCGGAGGGATCAATTTTTTCGATGAGCGGGATGCCAAAAGCCGCGGTTTTACCGGTACCGGTTTGTGCCTGGCCTACAAAATCGCCATGGTGTGATAAAAGCAGAGGAATGGCTTTTGCTTGAATTTCAGACGGTGTGACAAAACCCATTTCTTCGATGGCTTTTTGCACTTCGGGACTAAGAGAATACTCTTTGAATGTGGACATACTTTCCTTGGGAAACGCTGACATGAGAAATCAATAAATTATGACTATGACGTTTTATGAAATATCAGCGGTCTTCATAAAAATCATAAAAGACAGGTTTATAAAATTTGGACGCTGTCGCGGCGAACAAAAGAATCGGCCACCACATCGGTCTGTTCATCGGCGTGATACGAACTCCGTACCAGCGGTCCGGACTCGACCACACGAAAACCCATAGCCAGGCCTTTTTCGCGGAACATGGCAAAATCATCGGGATGAACAAAACGATCCACGGGGATATGTTCTTTGGTAGGCTGGAGATATTGGCCGAGTGTGAGTATGTCCAAATCCACTTTTCGCAGATCGTCCATGACGGCAAGTACTTCATCGTTTTTTTCGCCAAGACCGAGCATGAGTCCGCTTTTGGTGATCATGCCGTTTTTCTTGGAGCGATCGAGTACCTCCAACGTTTGTGCATAGTTGGCTTGAGGGCGTACGACCTGATACAAACGCGGAACAGTTTCCGTATTGTGATTGAGTATATCAGGGTGCGCATCAATGACGTTTTTGAGATTTTCAAAATTGCCCTTAAAATCAGGGATCAGTACTTCGATGCGGCATGTGGGAATGGCTTTACGAATTGCGCGAATCGTTTCGGCAAAAATCATAGAACCGCCATCTTGCAATTCATCCCGATTGACGGACGTGATTACGGCATGGCGAAGATTCATCGTTCGCACGGACTCGGCAACGCGCCGGGGTTCATCTTTATCGAGCCATGTCGGTTTACCTGTTTTGACCGCACAAAAACCGCAACTGCGGGTACAGGTATCGCCGAGTATCATAAACGTGGCCGTGCCGCGATTCCAACATTCGGACAGATTAGGGCAACGGGCTTCTTCGCAGACGGTATGCAGTTTTTTGGAACCGACAAGGTTTTTGATTTCCGAAAATTTTTCACCGATCGGAATTTTGACTTTGAGCCATTCGGGGCGCTTGAGCGGTTCTTTTTCCTGAACTTCTTCGGTTTTCTTTTTGATGTAGTCAACCTGTACGGAAGTCATCGGATATTGACGGGACATAGCGAACTTTCTTACTCCTCAGTTTCGAGACGTTATATCAAATCCCGACGCCAAAAGCAAAGGGAAAATGAATCATTTTAATCTCGGGTATTCCTGCATTATTCGTCGTTGTTAACTCATTTGACGTACACGATATCACCGGCGGCGATAAACTTGATCCGCCCTTCATTTTCTTTGGTAAAACCGACGGTTTTATCGGTTTCGCGGTCTTTCCATTCAGTCAGAACCTCTACGGTGCGAGCGCTCCATACTTCGATGCGGAGATTGTGCGTACCCTCAGGCAATTCGTCAAAGCAGCGCTGCAAATCACTTGGAAGTTCCATAAGCCAAGATGACCAATCTGATTCCGGTAGGGCATCACCGCGCGATTCGATTTCATAAATGCGTTTACCGTTTTCGATGACGCGGTATTCGATCACTTCCGGCATTCCCCCCGGCAGGCCGCCCATGTGTACGGGGCTATATACGCGCCCAAAAAAAGTGTCGCCGTGATTAAATTGAGTTTGCAATAAGGGTTGTACCTCTGCGGTTTTACCGAGACGCGGGATTTCTTCTTTGGAAAAAACCACGGCGCCGGCACCCCACCATTCCTGCCCTTTTGTCTTACGGCGTTCATCATCCGTTTTTTTAATAATATGTTTGTGGAACTCACCTTGCGGCTGCTGTGCTGTGACCATTGCCACTCCTATGAAAGTAAATAGGATGCAAAACATGGTAAAAAGTTTCATACGGATGCTCCGTTTTTTTTATTTAACGCATAAGCAGAAAGGACAAAAGAATCAGGCAGGGTTCCAACCCATCGGTTTGCCGCCAAGGATATGCAAATGAAGATGAAAAACTTCTTGGCCGGCGTATTTACCGTTATTTACGACGACACGAAAACCATTGTCTTTGATGCCGGCCGCTTCGGCGACTTTGCCTACGGCAAGTAATAATTTTCCGCCGAGCTTCGAATCATCGCCCGTCATGTCGGATAATTTTTCGATATGTTTTTTGGGTATCAATAAAATATGAGTAGGCGCTTTAGGATGCAGATCATCAAACGCGATAACATCGCTGTCTTCATATACAGGTTTGGACGGGATACGGTGATCGGCGATTTTGCAAAAAATACAATCATTCATAAAAAACTCCTACGCTATCGGTTTTTGCAAGTGCGGCAATTCGTAATAATTCATCAAGCCGTTAAAAGAGCGGCGAAGGAATCCCGGAAGTATGGCTTTGTACGTACGCAAAAGTTTATTAGGATTGAGAACAGATTGGATAAATTCTTCATACGCTTTATCACCCAACACTTCGATGATGTGTGATTTTTCGTCCGGATCGGTAAACCGCATTAAAATGGCACTCTTTTCAGCCTCGGGATGAAATTGTACGGACTCCATTTCATCCGAATAGCGAATACCTGTGATCGCTTTACCGGCATGCGATTCCGATCCTTCAAAGGACAAAATGAGGGCATTCATGTTTTTTAGCCGCTGCGCATCGGGTTCGGTTACTTGCCAGTCGCGATTATCAAAAGCATAAAACTTGTCCTGAAGTCCTTCGAATAAATAATCCTGCCGACCTTCTTCGGAGCGAAAAATGGGAACGATGCCCAGGTTACGTTTATCGCGCTGACTGATATATCCTACTTCAAATTTTTTGGCCATGAGTTGAAACGAATGGCAAATACCGAAAAAGTACTGCTTGTTTTCGTGCGAAAGGTTGTGCTCTAATATTTGATCTAAAAGTTTCGAAAACTTTTCTTCCCAGTCGGTTGTCGTCTCTTCGAGAGGGCTTCCCGGGCCGCCGCTGGAAATATAAATGTCGTACCCGTTTTCGGGCACTTCATTGCGATCGCGCACATGAAAATGATCAATCTGAAAATCGACCGCATAACCGTTGACCCGGACGTAATACGTAAAATTATCAATAATACGTTTGATATTGCGAATGCCTAGATTGCGCAGGCCGTTATTCATATCTAAAATAGCAATGCGTATCGTGACCGAAGCGTGCCAGTCCAGATGCTGTTCCTGATTGAGAGAGCGTGCGAGTGAATCTGAGATCATACGTTTATCCGGCGGAGGGTTGTGGTGGTTTGGCAGAAGCTTGAAAGCGCGCGCTGATTTTTAACGCATAATACAAAATCGCTACAGCGGTAATGACCCACAGAATGGACCACACTATGGCCGGTAAAAAAAACAATTGCGCCACGGTGTCCGCATCCGAATGGCCGAGACTATAGCGGCTTCGTGTCGCTCCCATAGACAGACGTACCAGAGTCAATGCGTCGCTGACGGCGTTAAGCGCACATTGTACGGCGAGAAAATTAATCACAATATAGTTGAGCCATGTACCGCCTTTGAAAGCGAGTAACAGCAAGACAACGCATAGGCCACCGCTAACAGCTAATGTAAAAAAATCACGCACATAAAAAATAATGGCTACGGCAAACCCGATACCGATCACGGCTAAAATAACCCGCGCCAGATTTCGCCGACCACTCATGATGATCAAAATGCCTGCGAATAATGCTGCGCCCAGATAACCCGCACTCGCGATGAAGCCTTGCGCTAATCTACCGCCGGAAACGGTGTGTTGCATATAACCGCTGGTATCAGGATTGATGACAATGCGACTGACCGATTCGCCCATGATCAGGCTGGCGATGGCGTGACCGCTTTCGTGAACGAATGTGGTGAAAAACTCAAACGGCAGAAGGATCATGCCGGTAAACGGGAAAAAATCTAGAGCGATAGATACCGCGACAAGAGCAAGGATTAAACCGTTGCTGCGAAAAAACCCTCTACCGTTAGGTGAAGATTGGGATGGACCGGCGGGGCCGGTTTCGGTTGTATGTGATGTGGTTTCTTCCAAAACACAGGAAACTTACATTTTTTTTAAGTGGCGTGCAAATGAATGTTGAAAGCAAATCGTATTTAGAGGCCGGTGGAAACAAATATATAGAAACACAATGATGGACAAATATTAACGGTTACTCTTCATCCGGGCAAGCATCAATAATACGCGTTGGACGCGATCGGAGTAGTCGTATTGCTTCGTCGCCCGAGCGAATCCACAACGTGTCAGCTTGACCAAAAAAATCATACACCAAACGGTTATCCAATCGGTCTATCATGATAAGTTCATCCGAAGAAATATGATATTGACCGCACATAAAAACGTGTACGACCGAGTCTTGCCGTCCATACTGAAAAGCACCGTTTTTTTCAAATATCCAACATGTTTTACGTTGGGTATCCGACCAAAAACCTTCGATGTTTTTTAAAGCAGGATACGTTGTGCTCAAAGACTCGGTATGTTTGCAAGCGATACACATCAATACTATCATTGCTATCAGCAGGGTGTAGTTTTTCATAAAGCGTTGACCTTAGCCCATGTTTTATCGTCCCAAGCGTCTAATGAAGCAAGTTGAATATCGGCAATACACCACTGCGGTTTGCCCGCTGCCGCGGTATCCGGTACGCATGCGGCCAACATACGGGCCGCTTTAGCAGCGATCACGCCACTAAGTGAATCTTCGATGACGAGGCATTCTGTCGGGTTGACGTTGAGCCGCTCCGCTGTCGTGATAAAAATTCCCGGATGCGGTTTACCGTAGGGTTCATATTCTGCGGAGTGGATAACTTCAAAACGATCTTTGATTTTTAGATGAGTAAGAACGGCCTGGATAATGCGCATAGCGGACGATGAAGCTAAAGCCAATTTGCCGACGTGTTTTGTAAAAAAATCCAAAGCATGATATACACCTGGCATAACTTTGCCGTGCGTTGTGGATAGGGCTATGACGCGGTCCACCACGCGCTGCTCTACGGTATAAAGATCAACACCGCTCCACGGTTTACGTTTATACCAATAGTGAACGACTTCATCAAACCGCCAACCCATCGTGCGTTCGCAGTCCGCATCCGTTAGAGCGATGCCCAAATCAGCGAATACTTCACGTTCGGCTTGCCTCCAAAAGGGTTCTGAATTGATCAAAAGCCCGTCCATATCAAAAATAACCGATTTTATCATAACGGAGTTTCCTACAAACGGCTTTTTTTAAATTTATCTTGCAGTTTTTTATCGGTTAATATTTTCAATGCATCGGGTGCATCCGTATGATCGAGCACGACCGGCCCGATTTGTGTCACCGCAAAAAGCGCTTCTTTATTGAGCCGTGGAGATATTTGGCCGATAGCGATGACGGCTTTATTCATGGCTTCACGAGCAAAATTGGGCGATTCGTGAATATCACGTACGATATTCCACAAATAAGCCATGCAATCGGCTTCACTAATGGCTGGTCCGGATAGTGCCAAAATCGTATAACCGCACCGACGCACCATTTCTTTTGGGGATGAAGTCCAGCGATCAATCCATTGTTTTCGATCGGTTAAGTCGGGAGTGATGCTTTCGATTAACGCATCCGCAACATGAGGGTGCTGTACAGTCTCTATACGGTGCTTTAGAAGATTAATATCGGGTGAAGTATGGCGTGAGGTCATTGCAACCAAAATTTGTGCTTCAGGTATATTGGTGTTCCATAAGTTTTCCAACAAAGCCGCGTCGTTAGATATTTTCTTTTGAATTTTTTTGAGTAATGCGAGCTTGATTCGCGATTGGATCAAATCGGGGGGTACGTGCGCAAGTGGTTGGTGTGCCTCGTTTTCGTGAGCCTGGCATAACAAAGTTATAACTTCATCCGGGGTCATGTGGTCTTCTTAATCATAAAATTCTATGTGATCAGACGTTTGGGATTATACGTTATAACGAGGCAGTTCGATGATGAAAACGGCACCTTCACCGGGTGTGCTTTCGACTGAAATTTGGCCATCATGCAATTCAACAAGTTGTTTTACGATCGCCAATCCAAGACCGGTGGATGATTCACGGCCGGTTGGTTTGGCCGAAAGGCGCTGAAATTTACCGAACAATTTTCGTCTATCTTCTAATGTAAGGCCCGGCCCGCGATCACGTACAGAGAAGCGAATAATTGAATCCGTAGCTTCTACCTTGATATCTATTTCTGAATCGCGCGGGCTGTACTTTATCGCATTATTGACAATATTTTCAAACGACTCCCTCAAACGAATCGCATCCCCCCATACATACGAATCAGCATGCGGATGAAAGTGAATGCGTTGCGCTTTTTTTTCGGCATGGATCAGGTTGTCTTGTATAACCAAAGCGGTTATTTCTGAAACGTCGGTTTTTTCTTTGTTCAGTTTAAGCTTACCGGATTCGATGCTCATGGTCTCAAGTAATCCGTTTATAAGATGAAGCATCTGTGAAGACGATCGCTGAATCTGATCAAGGTCTTTATTGGCTTTTTCGGGATTGTTCAGTTCGACGCGAACCAGATCAGTATAACCGACAATTCCTTGAAGTGGGTTGCGTAGATCGTGTGCAGCGATTCCCAATAACTGCGATTTGGTTTCGCTTGCTTGTTGAGCGATTTCCCGTTCTCTTTCGGCAACACGCCGTGCGGATTCGGCCATTTGCAATGCGTTTTCTGTTCTTTCTTTTTCTTCTTCGAGTTTACGCGTACGCATTTGTACCAACGCGGCCAGTTGTTGTTCGCGGGCGATCAGCTGACGTACGTTGTATCGGTATGCACCCAACACAACAAAAACAACTCCGGTCAAACACAAAAGTACAAACCACCATGTTTGGTAAAAAAATGGTTGTTGCACAAAATCCAGGCTTGCGCCCTGTGTATTCCAAATTCCGCTGGCATTGGCGGCAATGACTTGAAAACGGTACGTACCGGGCGGGATATTGGTATAAACAGCCGTTCTCCGGTAACCTGCATCAATCCAGTCATTGTCATAACCATCTAACTTAAATTTGAAACGAATTTTACCGGGTGCACTATAACTCAAACCGGTATAATAAAATTCAATGCGATCGTGCCCCGCAGGAATGAATATAGTCGAATCCAATCTGATATTTTGTTGACCGTCGGCAAATCGAGTAATGACAACGTAAGGAGGATCAAAATTTTTTACAATTTTGGAAGGATCAACCACAGATACGCCATTAATGGTAGCAAACCACAACCGGCCTGATTTATCTTTTATCCCGCCGTATTGTGCTCCGCCATTGCATTCATTGGTTTTCATGCCGTCATCAATCCCGTAAGCATGGCTTTCCAGTTTCGTTATAATACGACGGTCTAATTGTTCAAATTGATGTTTATTGATTCTGAAAATGCCGCGATTGCAACTCATCCAAAAATTGGCACTGTCATCTTCTAATATAGAAAACACGACGTCATCAAATAATCCGTCACGACTGGAGTAGCGCTTAAAATGCCCGTCATGATAACGAATAATCCCCCCGCCGTGTGTACCAATCCACATATCACCGCTTTCTTCTTCGTAAAAAGTCATAACCGAGTGGCTCACCGTCTCGTCCGGCGACTTAAAAGATTCAAATTTACTGTTGCGGAGAATATTGACGCCGCTACCGGTGCCTATCCAGAGCCCTCCCTTGCGATCTTCGTGAAGAGCGCGCACAATATCATGATTCAAACCGTTAAACGTCGTGTAAACGGAAATATTATTATGATGTAACGCGTGCAGGCCGCCTTTGGTGCCAATCCACACGATTCCCGAACGGTCTTTCAATACAACGTTGATAAAGTTATTGGTCAAACCGTTAGTTTTATTATATAACTTATATTTTCCGTCGGACCATCGGGTCAATCCACCCCCGTCTGTTCCGATCCACATCGCACCCTCGGGGTCTTCATATAATGCATGTATGGGAAAGTTTGGTAACCCATTGGTTCCCAAATGAAGTGATGTATGCCTTGTGTTTTGATTGCCGAAGTCAAGCATGCTTACACCAAGGTCGGTACCAAGCCATACCCGATTTTTTCGATCCACAAATAAACATTGGATTACGTTATCCAAAATGCCTTCTTCGTTGCCATACGTAATAAAAAGCGCATCTTTGAAACAACTTAAGCCTCCGGATTCCGAACCAAACCAAAAAATACCCTCGCGGTCTTCATAAAGTGAAATTATCGTATTATTCATCAATCCTTCTTTGGCGCTGATGAGTTCCAGGTGTTTTTGATTCCATCGGAATAACCCTAATGAAGATCCGAGCCATAGATTGCCGTGACGATCATACCGGATTGCATATATCTGAGTGTTGTTTGGAATATCAAATTCGGAATAACTTTTTAAACCATAAGATTGATCGGTTTGTTCAACCCCAAAAAAACCGTTGTTTGTTCCGACTAAAATGCGATTGTCTTTGTTTATGGATAAAGCGTGGATGGCGCTTTTGTTTGAGATATTCTTGTTTATGGAATCCACAATAATGATTTTTTTAGAAATGGAGTTAATCATGTATAACCCATCGTGCGAACCAACCCAAATGTTTCCGTTTAGATCACATTGAAGTGCATGAATGATAGATTCGGATGAATTATACGGTAAAAAAACGCGTGATAACGAATCGCCATTGGTATGGTACAAGCCTCTGTCTGTTGCAATCCAAATACGTTTATCGTGGTCCATGGTGATGGCGTTGACAAACCGTTCGCTCAAAGGGGAAAACGAAGCGGCACTATAAAAACGATTGTTCTTGTGTATGACAATACCGCCGCCGCCCGTTCCAATCCATAACGAGCTGTCGGGCATTACGGTTAAGCTTATAATGCTGTGGGATATAAATACAGGTTCGGTGGTTTTATTGAATACTTCAAACTGGATTCCGTCAAATCTAACGAGGCCTTCGAATGTTCCTATCCATAAGTACCCGTCCGAAGTTTGTACGATTGATGTTACCGTTGACTGGGGTAAACCTTCTTTCAAGTGCCAATTGGTATGCGCGTATTGAGTCAATCGGCGCGCAGGATCAAGAGCATAAGAAAAATCTAATCCTACAAAAACACATACGAAGAAAAAAAGATGTACAGATTTAACAAGAAGTGCATTCATATGTCAAAGGGTGTGAGGGCAACAGAACTGAAAATTGCGGTTAGCAAGTTAAACGCTGATCCAAATTAGAAGTATTTCTACAATTATTCAAATACTTAGAAGTAATTTTTTGCATTTGCATGTCGAGCATGATAGATTGGTGCCATGTCATTATTTGAAATAGACAAATCAGGATTTGAACAACACACAGCACGCATACCGCTTGCAGAACGCATCAGGCCGCGTACGCTAAGTATGGTTATCGGGCAAGAGCATTTGCTTGGGCATGGGAAAGCTTTGCGTACCCAGATCGAACAAGGTAATGTCGTATCTATGATTTTCTGGGGTCCGCCGGGTACCGGCAAAACTACTTTGGCGCGCGTGATCGCCGCAGAGACGCGGTCCAAGTTTGTTTCGCTGAGTGCCGTGGAGGCGGGTGTAGCGGATGTACGTCGGGTCATTCAGGATGCCCAGGCGCTCAAACGGCAGACCGGGGAACGAATGATGTTGTTTATTGATGAAATTCACCGGTTTAACAAGTCACAACAAGATGCCTTGCTGCATAGTGTTGAAGAAGGAACTATCACGTTGATCGGCGCGACGACAGAGAACCCTTCGTTTGAGGTTATCAATGCTTTACAATCCCGATGTAAAATATACAAGCTGGAATCTTTGACGGATGCACATCTTGAAAAGATTTTGGATCAAGCGTTAAAAACGGATGATCTTTTAAAAACTCTGACTGTCGAAATCGCCGATCTTCACAGTTTGATTTTTTACGCCGCCGGCGATGCCCGTAATTTACTCAACACGTTGGAATTAGCCATACAGATCACCCGACCAGATACGAACGGGAAACACATTGTTACTCGGGAGATCGTTGAAGAGGCTTATCAGCAGCGTAATATTCATTACGATCGGGCCGGCGAATATCATTATGACACGATCAGCGCTTTTATTAAAAGCGTCCGCGGGAGCGATCCGGATGCGGCATTGTATTGGATGGCACGTATGCTCGAAGGCGGAGAAGATCCTAAGTTCATTGCTCGACGATTGATTGTTTTGGCGTCGGAAGATATCGGCAACGCTGATCCCTACGCGCTTACACTGGCGGTTTCGACGTTTACAGCCGTAGATTACATAGGCATGCCGGAGGGTCGCATCGTCCTTGCGCAGTGTGTTACGTATCTCGCCTCTTGTCCTAAAAGTAACGCATCCTATCTGGCTGTTGACGCTGCTATCCATGATGTACGCTCAGAAAAAGCACATCCTGTACCGCTGCATCTTCGTAATGCGCCTACCAAACTGATGGAAAAAATGGATTATAGTAAGGGCTATAAATATGCGCATGATTTTTCAGATCAGGGGGAGCCGCACTTTGTTGAACAAATATATTTACCGGATGATTTGAAAGCGCGCATTTATTATCAGCCCACAGCCAACGGCGGAGAAAAGCGGTTAAAAGATCGGTTGGAAAAAATCTCGAAAAAACGAAATAAAAAGGATTGAGTTATGCCTGTTGTTAAAATTCAAAAACTTCATCCGGATGCCAAACTTCCTTCGTATGCGCACCCCGGCGATGCAGGTTTGGATATTTGTTCAGTCGAGAGGGTAGAAATATTACCCCATGCTTCAGCTTTGATCAAAACAGGTTTTTGCATGCAGCTTCCCGACGGCACAGAAGCACAAGTGCGACCTCGAAGCGGTCTTGCTCTCAAACATCAAATCACCGTACTCAATTCACCCGGTACGATTGATCACGGTTATCGGGGTGAGGTGGGTATCATTCTTATCAATCACGGGTCAACTCCTTTTATAGTAGAACCCGGTATGAAAATCGCACAAATGGTCATCGCAGAAGTGCTGCACGCACATGTGGAGGAGGCGACGGAGCTCACGGATAGTTCGCGCGGTCAGGGCGGGTTTGGCAGTACGGGGCGGTAGATATGTCAAATTTATTTCAAATACATCGTTTGGGTTTGGCGGATTACCAAGCCGCTTGGGATCTACAAAAACAACTTTTTGATGATTGTTTAAGTGGTCGAAATGGTGATGCGATTATTATTTGCGAGCATCCTCATACATATACAGTTGGTAAAAACGGTGTTGAGAGCGTTGGAAAACATTTATTGCTTAATCAGGAACAGCTCCGGGAAAACGGAATTCGGGTTTTTGAAATCGATCGTGGCGGCGATATCACATATCATGGTCCGGGACAAATCGTAGGCTATCCGATTCTCAACCTAAACCGTTATTATCGCGATGTGCACCGATATTTGCGTGATATCGAAGAAGTAATTATTCGTACGATTCGTCATTATAATATTGTAGGAAAACGAATTGAAAAGGTTACCGGGGTATGGGTTGATACACCGCGCGGACCTGAAAAAATCTGTGCGATCGGCGTTAAAGTAACCCGATGGGTCACGATGCACGGCTTTGCAATGAATGTGAATACAAATCTCGATTTTTTTAACGGAATCGTACCCTGCGGTATCACGGACAAGGGCGTAACATCCATAGCAAAGTTGCTTAATAAAGAACAAGATATCAGAGAAATAGAAAACGTGATCATCCATGAGTTTCAGTCCGTATTTAAACCTGCCGAAATGCCAATAATGGAAAATCAAGGAGCGATATGAAAAAATATATCTTTTGTTATGTGGTAATAATATCTGAAGTGTTGGGTCGGTGGGGCCTGGCACAAAATCCGGATCAAGCCAAATTCTGGTATGATAAAGGACGATCCGCGTATCTTCGTTTTATGTCAGAAGACTACAAGACGGCGTTGTCTTATTATGAAAGGTCGACTGCTGCGGATTCCAACTACGCACCGGCTTTTGCCGGAAAAGCGGAGGCGTTGACGCTTTTAGCTTTGGAAAAAGAACAAAATGGTTTGGCAGCAGAAGTTGATTTTACCCATGCGTTACGATCAGCCCAACAAGCGATAGCTAAAAAACCAGACCAAAACTTAGGTTACCGTGCTCTTGCACAAGCATATCTGAATATGGACCCCAAAACATACGGCGAAAAAGCGCATGATGCGTTACAGCGTGCCATAGAGTTGGATTCAACCGATGCGGAAAGTTATTTTTTATTGTGGCTTCTGACCGAAAACGACAAACCAAACAGCCCGTTTTTGCGATTATCATTGAAGTTAGATCCTAATTCGTTTCAAACTCACTATGCTTTAGGCCAATACTGGTCTCGTAATAAACAGCCGGATAAAGCGATAGACGAGTACAAGTTATGTATACGGATTAATCCGGACAATTACCGCTCTTATTATTCACTTGGCAATGTATACTCACAAATCAAACGCTACGATATGGCCGTGGAAGAATACGAGAAAGCTATTGCAATAAATAAAAACCTGTACGAAGCGTATTTTTATGTCGGTGTAGCGTATTATTATTTAGATAAAAACAAAAAAGCACAACAACGACTCTCTCAATATATAGAGATGCAACCTAATCCTAAATATAAGCCACAGGCCGAACAGCTTCTCATGGATATGAAATAAAACGCTTTGAGCGCGAAAGTAACGCGGCATCCTAAAATAGGGCATGGCCATATTTGGAGTGCATATGGTATTATACTTTCCAACGATATTGATACGCTAGCGGGCCTGGCTTCTTACATTCTACTATGTTACTGTTTCCAAAATGAAGTTTATTTAGGTGAATTATGATATGATATCCATCTTTCGATATTATCCATAGATTGGGTTTTAGTTTATAAGGTTTTAAACTATAATCAGGATCAAGGAATACCCCTGTTTTCTTTCTTAACTCCTTAAGTGTAATGTCAATATTATAATTATTTTGAATCGAACTCGATACAAAAGCTCTACCGTTGGAAAGATAGAGAAAATGATGATAAAACTCTGTGAATGAATCGCCATCAGGGTTGCCGTGCTTTCGGTGAGTCAAAACATGTAGTCCCTGCTGGTGTTTATCAAAATAAACGCACTCAAGGCTCGTTGGGTATTTAAATACTAATAAGTAGAATATCCAAAATGGAACGATCAAAATAGATATTACAAAAAAAACTCCAGCGTCCATAGGTGTCGTATCCATTTCTATTTTACTTCAATCTGTCCACAACCGCTTAGCTCGGATTCGTCGTTTACAACTATCGCAGCCGTAAATACACCACTTTCCGCCACTTCTATAAACGTTGTAAAATAATCTAATTGATCTGCTTGTATTTCGGAGATTTTATACTTCAAATTGTTTTTATACCATTGTACTTTTAACGGTATAAAATCACTGCATCTTTTCTCAAAGTGCGCATACAATTTGACGGTATCCTTTTTATCAATATCAAAAAAAGAACAATAATCGCTATTTCGAATTTGCTGATATGGCGTAACGAACAGATGGGTGCAGTCGCTCATGGAAGTAAATTGCTGTGCACATAAAATCGAAGCGTATATTATAATAATCAATTTATTATCTCATTTTGAGATAGGGCCGATATACTTTTTAGCAATTACCAAATGATCAAAGAATATAGAGCCGATGTGATTAGCATTATTATTATCATTAAAATTTTTCAACCAAATATAATTTAAGTTTAACGCGGGGTCATTTCGCCACTGAAATCCCTCGAACGGTATGCCTGAACCCTCTGTAAAAAATGCTTCACTCCAAGTCCCAACAGGAAACATGTAGCCCAGATGAAATATTTGAACACCATCAACCCACAGTTTCAGTTCGCCATTAGAAGCCGAAACCGGACTATTTAATTTAATCATCATTTCGATGCAGTGCCACGAGGTCAAACTAATATTATTGGCGGTCGAGTTATTAATAAACTCATTTCCATAATAGGATCCAGCATTCGGCCCGGTAGTGTAGGGGTGCATGCCCATCCAATAATTATAAAATCCAAATTTCGAATAGTCGGCGGGATTTTGTCTTGCAGCACCTGTTATTTCTGTACCTACGTGAAATTCTACATTGCCAAGCGGTTTGACGCCGGACTTTTGTCCGGCTGTTGGCGATGGTGGATTTTTGCCGCCGACATAAACACCGGAATGGTGATATGCAGTGGTATTGTCATATTTGATGTAATATCGAACAAAAATAGAATCGGTGATGTCAGGGTTCAACTGTTTATAGATAAATGTATTTTCATTAGCGTTTGTTCCATCATCAATAGTCTTTAGTTGCAAGGATTGAGATCCCAAACTTCCTGATGGAACAGACTTGTCAAAGACTATATTGGAAGATACGGTGGTTTTTTGATTCCAATAAGTCATCATATTAGATATAGTTGCTTCTTCAAACATCTCTGTAAAAATCACGTCGGCATCTTCTTCTATTTTGAGATCGCCCGGATACTTCTGAGCTATACCTATATAATTAGTTGGATTAGAATTCACAATTACGGTGGTTATTGCTGAATCAATCCCAGCCTTATTACTTGCTTTCAATTTATAAATAGTTGTGAAAGCTGGTGTAACAGTTTTTAGAGTTCCTGACACGATCCCGATGTTATTATCGATAAAAATCGTTTCAGCTCCGCTAACATCCCATGAAAGCATGGTGCTTTGTCCGCTCGTTATGCTGTCAGGATTGGCTATAAAGCTTATAATCTTGGGTTTTTTTTCATGTTCTTCACTGTTACAAGCCAAAACTATAAGGAGTAATAATACAATATTATTTTTCATAGGCTTATTCCTTAAGGTATTCTAAAATTAACACACAGGATTTTCCCAACAAGTACGTATTATCAGATTGTAACGTAACTATGCTTTTGGTTAAATTGTCATCCGTTAATGCGCCAGTCAATGATGATGCTTTGGCGATGGAGTAACCCGAAACAACGGGCAGCGCCAGTTTCTTGGTTTTTGACAGATCAATATTCACCACTATTATGGAGAGATGTTTACCATCATTAGTTTGAAAAGCTGACGCCCTAACGAAAGAGTCCATACCACCGTCAATCATTTTTATGGATGTTAGAACAGATTTATCATGCATGATGGGAAAGAATTCTTCGTAAACCTGGGCTGCTGCCATAAAGGTAAAACTACCGTCGTTATTACGTCTAATAGGATGCCATTGTGCAAGCCAGCTTCCATAAATCCAATAGTTGGCTCGTTCAATATTCGTTATCTGACTTGCCATCGTGAGGAAGTTGGCGGTTGATAGCGCACCTTCCCATTTAAATCCTTTGTCCGGATTAGATTGCGGAGCATCATGGGCATGATCGCCAATAACAATCTTCAATCCCTTGTTTAGCGTGACAGCTTCCCAAGATTTTAGTAATGTTTCATCTTGAAGTATGTTGGGATTTCCGGTGGCCGGATCTTCGTCATAAAAAAAGTGAGGAGATATACCCCAAAATTTTCCTGAAAAACTTGATGCATTAAGTATGGCTGTATTCCATGCAGAATTGGGGTTGCCCACAACCGGTAATGTGATTTGAATGGTAGGATCAATACGTCTCATAGCATCAATAACCGGAGTAGCAAGAGGTATGTACTTAGAAGCATCAAAATTAAACTCACTGGGAGACCAAGGCTCATTGCCAATGTTCCATGTCCGCACATTGTATGGCACTTCGCGGCCGTTAGCTGCGCGCTGTGCCGCCCATGGATGGTTCCCGTCATTCGGTGCGTTGCAATACTCAACCCAATCGGCAGCATTTTGTGCGGCGCTACTTTCGCTGGAAATGGGATAAATGTTGACCATAATTTGAATATCGGCTCCAGTCAATCCTCGCGCTAATACCATTTGCATAAACTCATCAAAACCGAAAGCCAGTATATTATTAGAATTTGGTGCGAGCTGTTGTGGTAGCCTGTTGGCGATTGGGCCTACGGTATATTTCCAGTTCCAATTCATTACCACTGGATTTCCGGGATAGCGAACTCCCGTTACAGGTAGTTTGTTCCAGAGCGGTTGAAGTCCGGCAAGCATGGCGCCGGTCGCAATATCGTGGTAACCTATGGATAAACCAATTCCATTGTCTAAACTACTCCGTGCATCGTAACTGATACCTAAGAGTTTTCTTGGTTTAAGATTCAGGACATGAGATTCATCTACTGTAACAATCAATGTGTTCGGATCGGGAGACACAAATACGGTTACAGAGGCTGAGTCTGCTCCATATTTGTTGATTGCTTTTAGTTGGTAGGTTGTGGTATTGAACGGAGTAACAATATAGCTCACGCTTGTTATGGCTCCGATATCATTGTCAATGGTAACTGATTCAGCGCCGGTAACATCCCATGAAAGCGTAACGCTTTCGCCGCTTGTTATGTTTTCAGGGTTAGCTATAAAGCTGTAAATAACGGGTTTTTTGTTTTTTGCTCTCGGCTCGTCTTCTTTACATGACTGGATGCCCAGTAGAAAGAATCCGATCAAATAAAAGACGGCACAGTTGCCGGGATCTATGAAGTTACCTTTATACTTTGACATCAGATTTACGGGTTAAATTGTATAAATGAGAGGGAAAAAACTATTAGAGTATCATCTGCCGTACTTGAAGAAATGTTAAGGTCAGTCAACCCGTTTACAACAAAAGCGCCATTGACTAGAGGAATTCTTGCGAATAGAAGCTGCCGGAACATGTATTTCATACATTCAAGAAACTCCATGTTCTTAGTCCCTTCATACACTATCTTCACACCTTCAACGTTGCCTGCCGGTTTTACAACAAATTGTATGCGGATTCTAAAATCCTGCTTTTCGCCAGAGCTAACGTTCCTAACGTAACAACTAGCAAAATACTGAATTTTTGAATTAATTTTTTCTGCAATTTCACTATCCTTACGCCCAGTGCCATAGACTGCTGGCGCTGTACAGAATATGTTCAGCCTTCCGGTTTTTGAGTCTTGCGCATTTAATAAATTATCACCACACGCAAGGGCGCATGCAAACCAAGCAAATAAAACAAACTGATTAAACAAACCTTTCATGAATTATGTTCTAAATCTAATTAGTATAAATTAATTTTAACTGAGCAGCAGTCAAGCCGATATCAAACAAAGCCACTTCATCAATACTTCCCTTAAAGCTGTCACCGCTCAAACCAAGCCGCGTCCCAATGAACAAAGGAGACGTGTCGATGACAAGCGCGTTCGCGGCTGATAAGGATCCTACCTCTTCACCATTAACATATAATCTCATCGTTATCCCATCATAGCTTCCAGCTATATGCATCCACTGATTTAGAGAATAACCGGTATTGCGTACTTCAGAATTATTAATACTAAATATCACGTCTCCCGTCCCGGATAATGCTAACTTATAAGGTGACGGCAATCCGCCCCCTTTCGTTAGAATGTATTGTGTTTTTTGTTCTTCAGCATAAACCCATGCTGTAATGGTGATGCCGTTTAAGAAATGAAATGCGGTGTCATCGGGAACGGTTATTAAATCATCCGTCCCGTCAAAGTGATAAGCATCATTGACTGAATCATTGTGTCCGGCCGTCAATAGCGGACCAAAGGAAGTCCCAATATGTTGATTGGCTGATGCATCGTCGGTATTGCCATGAAATGGGTAATAGGCTACCGCTTCGCTATAAGGATTGCCAGTACTGTCTGTATCAGTAATGTCCGTATCCTCGTGAATATTCTCATCACAAGACATCGCTATAACCAACACAATTATCAGAGCGAATAAATTGAAGCGCATGTTTACTCCTTGTTAGTTTCTATATTCTATAAAAGAGTATATTGAATTCGCCCCATCCATTTCCGATCCATGCGCCGATACAGGAGTTGACGGGTTTCGATCTGCGTTCTCCCAAGAAATAACAAGCGAAAAAAAATACATACGATTGAGTCTATTATTTCATTCTTCACTTTCAACTAAACACTTGAGCTATTAAGCTTATTTGTGTAAGCAAACGCACTCTTAAAACGCATATTGAATTCTTAATAAAAACTCTCTCTCTAAACCGGAAACGGGATTGTGTCCGCCATTATATCCTTGAGGAAATTCGTAATGTTCTCCAAGAATATTGTATATACCCACACCGACATCTAATTTTGAGACAACATGACGGTACAACAAATAGAGATTTATCTGATAACTTGGATCAAACGCTTTAATTCCAATGTTGGGGTCTACGCCGTCATAACCATAGCGTGTGCTCTGATAAATAAAGGAAGGGCTGACGGATAAACTAGCGGTTGGGAACCAAGTAATGATTCCTGCAATCTTATGCTTTGCCATAGCTAAATAGTAATTCGATTTGCCGGGAACTTCGTAATCATTGATAGAATTCTTATTGGCCGTCGTGTAAAAAGAATAATTTACAATGAAATTGTTTTTGCCTAATCTGTATTTATTCTCGATCTCAATCCCGCGAGACCCGGTTTTTCCGAAATTCTGATAACCTTCAACTACTACATCATTTATAGAGTCGTAATCGGCGCGATAAACGATAGGTTTATGTGTCGTTATATCATACACATTGGCGGTCAAATTCATATCTTTGGATACTTGCCATCCTAATTCTGCTTCAAGTACCGTAGTTATTTCCGGCTTGATATCAAATTGTTTTCCACTTCGTATGTTTTCAACGACGGGAGAGCGGAAAGCGCGGCTGGCTAATAGTTTCAAATGCCACTTATCGAAGGTTTTATTGAAAGCAGCGCGCGGTACAAACGATGTGCCGTATACGTTATGTCTTTCAAAACGCGCTCCTACTGTTATGCGACCAAATGGGATTGCTGAGTTTATTTGGGCGAAAGAGGACATATTATAAAATGTGGCAGAAGTTTTGTTAAAGTTGTCGCCATAAAGTCCGGATATTTCGTCAGCATGGTACGCGGCATCGCTTGAGTACTCGACGCCGACTAGCAATCCGGTATTTTTAGTAAATTCATACTGTGATATGACATCAACCGTGTTCCTATAAATTCTCTTGCGATAAGTTATGTAGCTATCTACTGAATCGTAGGCAATGTTCCATGGCCGCTGCCATGTAATGTTGATATGAGGTGTAAGAGTCCATTTATCATTCAATTGAAAATCATATTTGATATCAGACGCGATAGTCTTAAATGTCTGTGCTTTTGTTTTGGAAAAGTTGGCGTCAAAGCCGTCATTTATCTTATTTACATAATTTTCATACATAAACAGTGCGCTAAACGCATGGTGTTTTACACGTATGGTTGCGAACATCGGATCATGTGTATTCTCTTTAAGAGAAAAGGAATTACCGTAAATATCTGTAAATCTTCGATAGGAAGGGTGTGTCTGTCCTAAAAAAACCGATGTAACTATTTCTCCATTTTCCCAACCGTGACTGTAAGCCGCGCTGACATCACGCCTTGAAAACGATTTATTAAATTTGCCCAAATTTGATGTCAAATTAAAACCGTTGATCTGTTCGGCGCCTTTAGTGATCACGTTGATCACGGCATATTCGGCAAATCCCCCATAGACAGCAGACCCGGGCCCGCGAATAATCTCAATACGTCTAATTTGATTCAAAGGAAATCTATTTTGCAAAACCAAGTTGCCAAAAAGTAATTCATTCACAGCCTGTCCGTCCCACAAGAATAGTATTTTTCCTTCCGGGGCCCACAATCCACGCACTGCAGGGCGCCCAACACCCAAAATATCCCCCTGAAAATCCATTCCAGGTATTAGTCTCAGCACATCAACCATATCTCGGGCGCCGGAACTTGTTATTTCATCCTCTGTTATCACAGTAATAATTCCAGGTGTTTCACGTACATTGAGTCCGCCGGTTTTAGTTGCAACTTGTACGATGTCAACGTTTAAGAGTTCCTCAAGCGTCATGTTTTCATAATCCGCAGTTTGCGACCACGCCAGGGTTGCACTGAAAAGCATCAAGTAGAGGTGTTTCACGGGGGTTCTCCTTTAAATGGTTTGGTGACGTTATTTTATTTTATCACTTGAGCCACTTTAAAAATTGCCGCATTCCACGTTATTCCCTGTAACGATGATGAGTTCAAGTTGACTATGATTTTTGGTTTATTGTCATTCCCCGGTATAATTCCTAACGATGCCCCGCTCTCAATAATAGTAAGCCGTTTTGCTATAGTCATTATTTTATTCTTATTTGCATATTCAAATACCGCTTTAGGATCTTGTACATCCCCAATGTATATCACATCCGGAGGATTAAATGGCAATGTCGTTCCAAAGGTTACGGTCACAATAGTTGAAGTCCCGACCTTTTTTCCTTCATACGCTTTGAGTTTCTCTCCAAGCTTGGGTTGCAGCAAGACAAAGATTGTTAAGGAACGATCTATTGAAAGGCGCCGTTCATAATGCAATACCTTAACGATCAAGGGTGCAAGAATCTCGTTGGGTATCTCTTCATCTTGGCTATGAGCGGGATTATGTACTGATAGTAATCCAGCAAGTAAAATCACCAAAACAAAAATATCAAAAGTATAAGAGGTTTTCATGGACGTTATATTAAGTTCTACCGTGCGTATTATTATTTGTGATTCGAAAGAAGTCGGTTTTCATATGGTCTTTAGACGAAAGCTTTCATAAAAACTAGCTTGCAAATCGTGATTTTGCCCTCATTATGCCATTGGTAACGGCCGCAGTCAGTAGTCGGGTCGGGCAAGATTTAGTCAAAAACTCATCAATTACTTTGGCTTTGATCATGTTGTCCATTTCGGCTTCTACTTCAGAATATCCGGAATAAATAATATTGTAAGTGCGGAATTCAGGATAAAGTTCTTTAACTTTCATTAAGAACTGAAGACCGTTCATCTCAGGCATTCTATGGTCACTGATAATGACAGAGACCTTTTTGTTCGTTTCTAACTCTTTGATCGCGTTCTTTGGTTCGGTAAAAGTCAAGACATGAAAGTCGTCTTCAAATAAAAGGCGGAGTGATTTGCCGATTTCCGGATCATCGTCTACGCACATTATGGTGTCGATTAGCATAAGACCTCTTTTTCTTTTATATGTTGATTTGTATGGGAAATCGGGAGAGTTATGATAAATTCCGTTCCTACCCCTAATTGTGAATTAAAAGAAATTTCGCCGTTGTGTTTGAGCATTATATCGTAGCTTATGGACATGCCCAATCCAGTACCTTTGCCAACGGGTTTCGTAGTAAAGAAGGGGTCAAAAATTTTATTTTTAACTTCATCGGGTATACCTTGCCCATTGTCAGAAATGGTTATTAAAACATACTCGTTTCGTCTAGACGTAAAAATCGATATTAATCCTTGTTCCGGTATGGCCTGAATAGCGTTTGTTAAGATATTCATGAATACCTGGCTCAACTGACCTGGAAAACATTCTATTTCAGGCAAGTCGCCGTATCTCTTTTCGACAACAATCTTACTTTTTAACTGGTTCTGTAGTAAGATCAGCACCGAATCGATAATTTTGTGAAGATTTGAGAATTTCATCTCGCGTTGATCTTTTCTAGTGAAATTAAGAAGTCCTTCAACGATTTCTCCGATCCTTGTACTGGCTAGTTCCATGGCAGGCAACATCTCATTAGATATCATAGATGATATGTTCTTGACAGACTCCATACTTCCACTGTTTTCTATGACGCGCATCTTTTTCTCTACCACCGTCAAATAATGGTCTATGGTGGCCCTTGGCGTATTAATTTCGTGCGCAACGCCTGCAACCATCTGCCCAATTGCCGATAACTTTTCTGATTGAACCAGTTGGTTTTGAGCCTCTTTTATCTTCTCAAGATTATCTTCCAGTGTTTTATTCATTTCAGACAGTTGCTCCGATTTCTCTTCGGACAATTTCTTTTCTTCAATCAGCGAATGTTGGGCTACCTCCACCTGTAATGCCGTTTTATTCAGCAAATAACCCATCCAAAGCATTGCAAATAAAACTATCAAGCCAATTGTAAGGAACAGAATACTATTGCGTGACGTTCGGTCAATTAAGTAATCTTTCGAATATGCGATACCAATCAAGCCGATTTTGTGTTGTTCTACGTCAATCATCGGTAACCATGCGATAATTTCATTTTCGAATTCATGAAAGGATTCTTGTGTGTTTTCGGATTTAATATGTGAACCATTTATATTCGGTGTCGGATCTCTGATAATTTGTCTTTTTTCATTGTCTAAATGTCGTATCAAATGGTTGTTTTCATCATATATCTGAACCCACCGTAACGTAATTTCATCTTCTGAAGAGCGTCGTAATAAAAGATTTAATGATTGATCGATTGAGGCGCCATCATCTAACATCATTGCTTGTGTACCCACCGACAGGTTCTCGGACAATAGTTTGCCAATAAACTCGACGTCACGGTAAACAATTTCGGTAGCCATTCGTTTAGCTTGGTAAGGGGAGAAAAAAATCAACAAGCCTATCCAAGAAATGCATATAAATCCGATTAATAGGTATATTCGAAAACGAATATTGTGAGATCTACCGATTACATTTTTCATAGAGTAACTTCTCGAATGGTAGAAACAAGTTTTTCAATAGAAAACGGTTTCGCTAGGAATGTAAAGCCGCCGTTTGTGTAACATAAGTCAATTTGAGGGTCCATACCGCCACTGATAAGTATGGCTTTTATCTCGGGGTGAGACTTTTTAACGTGTTGAATGAAAGTTAATCCGTCCATTTCAGGCATATGAAAATCACAAATGATCAAAGAGATGTCTTTGCCAGAATCTTTTATTATTTGAAGGCCATCATTTCCAGTTCTAGTTGATATGACAGGATATCCTTTTTGATTTAGCATATCTTGGAGCACCTCTAATACATTTTCTTCATCATCTACCAAAAGTATCTTCGGTAAAGGTTGGGTTTGCTTATTCTGTGTTGCGGAATCAGGCACAAGAGAGTTTGAAATGTTTAAAGATTGTTCGGCTAAATCCGACGGAGATGATCTCAACGTTTTTGATGAAGCGGGAAGATAAAATGTAAAAACGGTACCTTTACCGGTATTACTAGCTACATCAATAAAGCCCCCATGTCCTCTTAAAATAGATTGGACGATTGAAAGGCCTAAGCCAGATCCTTTTTTTTCTTCTTTGGTTGAAAAAAAGGGGCTAAATAGTCTGGCGCGTATATCGGGATTGATGCCGACGCCTGTATCCTCAACGGAAATAGCCACATAAGTTCCCGCTTTTACGCCTGGACGGCTTCGTGCTTTCGTCGTATCGATGCTACAATTATATGAACTAATCGTCATGACCCCTCCATCCGGCATGGCGTCTCGCGCATTCACGCATAAATTCATTAAGATTTGATGTATTTGAGTTTGATTGCCTAAAACGGGATAAAGATCAAAGTGGATACGTATAGCCAGTTGAATATTTTTGGGAAAAGTTTCATTGATTATTCTTGCCATTTCTAATACGCAATCATTGGGCTGAACAACTTCAAACTGATCTTTGATACCCTTGCTAAACGATAAAATCTGTTTGACTAAATGGGACGCTCTTTGAACGTTTTTGTCGATCATTTCTATATAACGCCTGTCTTCTCCTTTTTGTCTTTCGGAGAGCAAAGAAATAGAAATAGAAATAGGAGTTAAAATATTGTTGAGGTCGTGAGCGATACCACCAGCCAGTCCCCCAAGAGTATAAATGCGTTGGTTTCTCAGTAGATGGATTTCATCTTTTAAATCATTCTTTGTTTTCTCGAGATGTATAGCAAAAAGATGAGGATTTTTCTTGATCAGTCGCCATTCGCTATGGATATAATCGTCTAAAGAATAAAGGGATAGCCGTCCTTTCCATTGTCCATTTTCTATAGCAGCTTTTCTAGCGGAAGGTAACATTTCATTAGCATCGCGGACGATATCGAATAACGAAGTCTTGGTGTTGGGTAATTTATGACCATAAATATTAATGGCAGAAGTGTTAGCGTATTCGATCGTCAAGGCCTCGTTACACAACCACATCGGTTCATTAGAAAACTCGATTAGTTGATTAAATTCGTCGTTTGTTCCTTGCGAATCGTATGCTAAGCTGTAACTCATGAGTGAACCATAATGAGTGTTTTTTATAATGAATGGCCAACCTTCAACTACGACTGGTATATGTTTATTGTTTTTTGTTTTTCGTATTGTATGAAGTTTTATCTGTTGTTTGTCGAGCAGCTTTTGATAAATAGTGAAAGCTTCATCATGCAAGTAAGGCGGTTGCAAGAATGAGTTCAGGTTTTTTCCAGAAACCTCCTTTTGAGAGAAACTAAACATCTGTTCAAAAGCAGAATTGACAAAGAATATGTTGTCATTCAAGTCTATTACCGCAAGGCCGGATTTGAACTTTTCAGCAAAAAATGCTAGCCACGGGTTCAACCGCCTCAAGGATTCACTTTTAGGGGCATGCAACACTTCAGATTGGTCGTTGCTTTTTATGGGACGAAGTACATGGGTTTTCATACCATTACAATACAATCAAGTCGATGGCGTAACAATAGTCCAAACGGACAGTGTTGGAGTTAATCCGGATTTTATTTGGAAGAAACTAACCGAAAAGACAGGTATCAGATGATGCGATTGCGAATTGCTTTTGCAATGGCCTCTGATTTAGTGGATGCATGCAGTTTGGTATATATGTTTCTGAGATGGTATTTAATTGTGCTGATGTGAATATGTAGATCGTCGGCAATGGACTCGTGTGTATACCCTTTCGATAGGCGAGTTAATATGTCGCGTTCACGTTCAGAAAGCGTTATTTTTTGATCTTCAGTTACGTTATAAGAGTGAAACGCTTTCAGCAAACTAACGATTTTTTTTGCAATGTTTGCATTCATAGGTGAACCTCCGCTGCATACCTCGCGAATAGATTCGAGGAGACGAATTGGTTGTGTATGCTTCACCAGGTAACCATCTGCACCACTAAGCAACGCCTCTAAGATTAATTCATTATCGTCATATACTGTGAGCATGATGATATTAATATTGGCGTAATGCGCCTTAATGTGTTTAAGAGCTTGTATTCCTGACATGCCCGGCATTTTTATGTCCATTAATATTACATTTGGCAACGTTCTTTTTAATTTTTCCAAAAGGGTTTCGGCGTCAGCATAAGTGCCAATGCACCGAAATCCGTCTGTTCCATTAATGAGACTTGATAACCCTTGACGGACGGTCACATTGTCATCAGTAATAATGACTTGAATTTCGCTCATTTCAATTTTCCTCGGTACTCCACCGTTGTTCCTGTCTTTTCAGTACTGTATATAAGCAATTGGCCGCCAATACTGGCAGCTCTCTTTTTCATGTTACCAATACCCATACCTTGAACAGTTTTTTCATCGTAGCCGATGCCGTCATCAACAAGTTTGATTCTAATGAGGTTTCCGACTTTTGAAATGCAAAGATACATTTCGCGGCAGTGACTGTGTTTAATGCAATTGTGAATGGCTTCTTTGAAAATTAAAAATAACTGGCGACGGGACTCCATAGAGATATTCAGCTCATCGGTAAAGCCCAGATTCTCAATTCGAAATTTAATATTCATAATACTTAAAATATCCGAGTAATAATCGCTGAGTCGGATAGTCAATGCTTGAGCGGAATCATTTATAGGGTTAACAATCCATAACACGTCGCTAAAATTAGTGATTAAGTCATTAGATCTTTGCGATATGGTCTGCAGTATTTGTAATACTGGCATAGGGTCGTCGATACTATTTTTCTGGGTGGCCTCATTCGCCAAAATGACAATTTCCGTCAAACCTGCGCCGGTTTGGTCATGCAATTCGCGTGCAATCGTTTCTCGGAATTTCTGCATTCTCAAATAAGATCGTATCCTATATAAAACTATGCCTGCAATGGTAAGTACACCAGTGAAGATGCATCCCAAAAAAAACCATGTTGTTTGCCAAAATGGAGGGTCAATATAAAAATCAAATTTTTCTTCTTTTCCCCATAATCCATCGCGTCCAGCGCCACGAACCCTAAAAGTATATGCTCCAGACGATAAATTTTCATAATGTGCCGTACGTTCACCTGAAGTTGCCCGTATCCAACTGTCATTGAATCCATCCAGGGCATACTGATATTGATTTAGCTTTGGATTGTCAAAGTCAAGAACCGCAAACTTAAAACTAATCGTATTGTCCTGGTAGTATAATTTTAGTGGAGATGCATTGTTGTATCCGATGGAAGTTCCATTCACACTAATGTCGGTAATGGTTACATTGGGTTGTGGTACTTTCTTATGTATGTTCTTTGGGAAAAAGGAAGTGATGCCGTTTATTCCACCGAAAAAAAGCTTGCCTGATTGAGACTTTAAGAAAGCCCCGCTATTAAACTCATTGCTCTGTAATCCGTCACCTTTGTCATAATTGAAAAATCGCCTTGTGGACATATCAAACATTGAAATTCCATTATTAGTGCTCATCCATAAATTGCTATCGGCGTCTTCAATGATGTTATACACAACATTACTAGCCAGACCGTCCTCCTGAGTATAAACAGTGAATGAAGAATCTTGTTCATTGAACTTACACAAGCCTCCACTGGTTCCAACCCATATATCCCCGGTTGACGATTCGGTTATTCCGAAGATATTGTTACCTCCTATGCTACCAATTTGTTTTTTTTCATAAATAAAGCGATTCCAAGTTTTCGTTCGGCGGTCGAATATTTGTAAGCCATACCCCCATGTTCCAATCCATAAGTTGCCCATACGGTCGTCATAAATAGAGTTGACCAAATCAAATCCCCATTCTCCTTGTAGATCACTGTTAGTGAAAACCGTAGTTGTGCCGGTAGTTTCATGAACACAAAATAATCCAATACCTTCAACGGCGACCCACAGATTTCCTTCTTTGTCATAATGTAAATCAATGATGTTGATGCGATCGTTCGGATTCCATTTGGTCAATAAGTTAAAACGTTTAAATTCCTGTTGTTTAATGTTAAAAACATACAATCCATTTCCTTCTGTTCCAACCCAGAGTTCTGTCTCGTTTTTTTTTTGCAATGATAGTATGGATCGGTTTGAATATCGAACATCTGCCAGACTATAGCGTGTTAATTTATTTGTTTTGTAATCTATAAATGCCAAACTGCCACCTCGGGTTCCGACCCATAATCCACTTGCTGTATCCTCTTCGATAGCCCATACGATATTTGATTCAGTGTCCATATCGCTCTGACGTAGAGAATAGTAGTTGAATGAATTTAGTGGACTGTTTAGTCGGTTGATACCGGCACCCTCCGTTCCTATCCATAAATGTTCTTGGCTGTCAGAGAAACCACAAAAAATGAAGTCACTGGACAAGGAAAATTCGTTTTTTCGATCATAATGATAATTTTTGTAGGTATGATTAGTCAAATCTAGCGAAAACAATCCATCGCCGTGCGTCCCTACCCATAAGTGATCGGAAATTTTAGATAAAAAACGAATATCGCATTGATTGAGTATTGAACTGTTGTTTGGGTAGGGAACCAAACTATTTTGTTCGGCAACAAACAATCCACTTCTGGTGCCAACAAAAAACACATTATCTGCATTCCGTAAGTTGATTTTAGTTATAGTATTGATTTGAACTTCATTTTTATCATTTCTGCCCATTTTTAATTTTGAAAAATTTTGTGTGCCATATTCATACTTTAACACCCCTTTATTTTCTGTTCCAATCCACAAAAAACGAGATTCGTGGTGCAAAGCGGTGACGCCCTCAAGTTCGAAGCCTGGTAAAACAATTTTCACGCTGATCCTCTTGTGTTTATCGAACTTGAATAGTCCTAAGCGAGTGCCTATCCATAAGCTTCCCAGGTTATCATCTGCTATGGATAGTATATCATTTTGTGATATCGAATAGGACGGGGAAGTATGAAATGTAAAACTGTAAAAAACATCTTGGCGGCGATCATACATATTGAGTCCGCCGCCTTTGGTTCCTATCCATATATTACCATTGGAATCTTCATATAGGCACCGAATAAAATTTTCAGATAAACTGTTATAGTTCTTTCGAAGCTTATATACCTTAAATTCATTGCCATCAAACCGATTTAATCCGTCTTCTGTGCCTACCCAAATAAATCCCAAATGATCCTGAAACGCACACTGAACGCTATTTTGTGATAAACCAAAATTGATGTCAATGTGATTGAATAATTCGGATTGCGAAAAGTTTGTTTTATCTTGTGCCAAGACTTTGTTAAAAATCAAGAGACAAAAAATAAAGCAAAAGATCGTCACATCAATAAAAAATACCCTCAAAATCCTTGTTGGCAGGTGGAAATTGCGAGGAATATCCGCGAATTCCCCAGCGAACTTTTTACTATAAAGAGATAACTTCATTAGATTCAGTGTGTTTTTTAAAATTTCAATTGATCTCTATTTTCCGTCTGTAAAATAATATAATTTCAGGACTTGTTGTGTCTCGATTGTAAAAAAAAAGTTTTACTAAAATGGAAAAAATATAAATCGATGTTCATACTGTAAAGTAGACATCCCTATCGGCATTGACTCTTTTATTTATTAAAGTACACCACAATAGAATGTTGTACAATATAAAATAGCGAATTGCCTATTGTGCTTAGGTTGCCAATAATTCACACAACAAGTTCATGCTGCTTACAAATTGAACACTTATGGCCTTGCCTCAAATGATTCTTTTCTTTAGCGTCAGTCATTAATATTCAAGTAGAATAGACGTTGTAATCCGAAAAGCCTAAATGAGCAAATTCTACGCGGTGCCCAACAAAAGTATACTTAAATGTTTTTCAATATAGCTATTAAACTAGTCAATGTTAAATACAAAATCTAACGATAAAGGAGATTAACTAAAGCCGATCGTGTATAGGATACCTACCAAAGAAATACATATTTCTATACAATTCGAAAATAAGTGATAGATTCAATAAATTTCGACATAATCATTCAAATACCTCTTGACATCGGAAACTTTTTTTTGTATCATTGCAACCCGCTGATGAAATGGCGAAAATAAGAAGCGGCAAGTGTTGATAAATTGTTAATTGTTCGCCGAATGTTCATAGAAATGAGATTTTTGATTCTGGTAGTAAGTTTTTTAAAAAAACTTACTAAAAAGTAAAAAAAGACTTGCAATCAGAAACAAATTTGTTTATACTTACGTCCCGCAGTTGAAAAAGCGGTTTGTTCCTTAAAAAACAAGACTATAGCTCGCGAAAGCGAATTATAAATTATATCGCTGAGACCTTGAGTCGAAGCCCAATGTTGTTTGAAAATGAGAGTATACGTCGATCAATTCATTTATTGAGTGATTCTGGTCAAGATTAACCATCTTCTTTGTTAATAACAAAAAAAGATATTGACAACGAAGAGTTTGATCCTGGCTCAGGACTAACGCTGGCGGCGTGCTTAACACATGCAAGTCTAACGAGAAAGCGGTAGCAATATCGTGAGTAAAGTGGCGAACGGGTGAGTAACACGTAACCAATCTGCCTTGAAGAGGAGGAAAACTGAGGGAAACTTTAGCTAATCCTCCATAATGTGGTGCCTATCGCATGAGAACATCATTAAAGATTTACTCGCTTCGGGAAG
Source organism: bacterium (assembly GCA_013360215.1). Lineage (NCBI taxonomy): Bacteria > bacterium. Next base: position 79,388 of record JABWCP010000013.1, read on the forward strand.
AGGTTGCGTCTGATTAGCTAGTTGGCGGGGTAAAGGCCCACCAAGGCGACGATCAGTAGCTGGTCTGAGAGGATGATCAGCCACACTGGGACTGAGATACGGCCCAGACTCCTACGGGAGGCAGCAGTGAGGAATATTGCGCAATGGGCGAAAGGTGTAGGATGAAGTCTTTCGGGACGTAAACTACTGTTAGAGGGGAAGAAACTCCGGTTACGCCGGGGGTGACGGTACCCTCAGAGAAAGCCACGGCTAACTCTGTGCCAGCAGCCGCGGTAATACAGGGGTGGCAAGCGTTGTCCGGAATTACTGGGTGTAAAGGGTTCGTAGGCGGGATGATAAGTCAGCGGTCAAATCCGACAGCCTAACTGTCGACTATCCGTTGATACTGTTGTTCTTGAGTACAAGAGAGATGAGTGGAATTCCCAGTGTAGCGGTGAAATGCGTAGAGATTGGGAAGAACACCAGTAGCGAAGGCGGCTCATTAGCTTGTTACTGACGCTGAGGAACGAAAGCATGGGGAGCAAACAGGATTAGATACCCTGGTAGTCCATGCCCTAAACGATGAGGACTAGGTATTGGCTCGCAAGAGTCGGTGCCGCAGCTAACGCATTAAGTCCTCCACCTGGGGAATACGGCCGCAAGGTTGAAACTCAAAGGAATTGACGGGGGCCCGCACAAGCAGTGGAGCATGTGGTTTAATTCGACGCAACGCGAAGAACCTTACCTGGGCTCGAAATGCTACTGCAAATCTATGAAAGTAGAGTTCCCGCAAGGGACGGTAGTATAGGTGCTGCATGGCTGTCGTCAGCTCGTGTCGTGAGATGTTGGGTTAAGTCCCGCAACGAGCGCAACCCTTACCATTAGTTGCCATCATTCAGTTGGGCACTCTAGTGGGACTGCCGATGATAAATCGGAGGAAGGTGGGGATGACGTCAAGTCATCATGGCCCTTACGTCCAGGGCTACACACGTGCTACAATGGCAGGTACAGAGGGCGAAACCGCAAGGTGAAGATAATCCCAAAAAACCTGCCTCAGTTCGGATTGAAGGCTGCAACTCGCCTTCATGAAGCTGGAATTGCTAGTAATCGCTGATCAGCACGCAGCGGTGAATACGTTCCCGGGCCTTGTACACACCGCCCGTCAAGCCATGGGAGTCGGTAGCACCCAAAGTAGTGTCATAAGGACATTCCTAAGGTGAGACCGGTGACTGGGGCTAAGTCGTAACAAGGTAGCCGTACCGGAAGGTGCGGCTGGATCACCTCCTTTCTGGAGAATCTGTGTTGATTCGCTTTTAGTGAATTTACACAAATTCCGAATATAACGATCAAATTATCTTGTAAATGAATTTCGCGTATACTCTCTTTTTTTTTAAATTTTTGTTCTTTTAAAAATTTTGGTTTTATCCGCGGGCTTGTAGCTCAGGTGGTTAGAGCGCACGCCTGATAAGCGTGAGGTCGGAAGTTCAACTCTTCCCAAGCCCACTTATCGGACGACGTTTATAAATAATCGGGGCTATAGCTCAATTTGGGAGAGCGCCTGCCTTGCACGCAGGAGGTTAACGGTTCGAGCCCGTTTAGCTCCACTAATCAGATTACGCATATCGCTTCGGCGATAATAATATAGCGTGAAGATATCTCAGTGATATCTGCCAAAGTTCTTTGACAATTGGTGATGTATGTAAGATTAATGAATGAAACACGACTACATGTTTCATTCAACGAGAAAATGCTACTCATTTGCAGGAAGCTGATGTTTTATTAAAATAAAATTTTCAAGCTTTTAAGGGCATACGGAGGATGCATTGGCATCAGAAGGCGATGAAGGACGTGGCAAACTGCGATAAGCTTCGGGTAGGAGTTAACATCCGTTAAACCGAAGATTTCCGAATGGGACAACCCGACAGCGGTGAACCGCTGTTATCTCCTGATGAATTCATAGTCAGGAAGAGGCCAACCCGGGGAACTGAAATATCTAAGTACCTGGTGGAAAATAAATCAAACGAGATTCTCCTAGTAGTGACGAGCGAACGGAGAACAGCCCAAACCGTGGTAGCTTGCTATCGCGGGGTTGTAGGACCCTTGTAGTGATCGGTCAGTAAGTATGTGAAGTTCGCTGGAAAGCGACGCCATAGTAGGTGATAGCCCTGTAACTTAAACTGAACGCCGCACGTGGGTATCCTGAGTAGTGCGGGACACGAGAAATCCTGTGCGAATCTGGGAGGACCATCTTCCAAGGCTAAATACTCTCTGATGACCGATAGCGAAATAGTACCGCGAGGGAAATGTGAAAAGAACCCTTACTAAGGGAGTGAAATAGAACCTGAAACCGTATGCTTACAAGCTGTCGGAGCCGCGCTTCGGCGTGGTGACGGCGTGCCTTTTGCATAATGAGCCAGCGAGTTACTCGTACGTTGCAAGGTTAAGAAGTCATCAAGCTTCGTAGCCGTAGCGAAAGCAAGTCTGAAATGGGCGATTAGTAACGTGCGGTAGACGCGAAACCTCAGTGATCTAGCCATGGCCAGGTTGAAGTAGGGGTAAAACCCTATGGAGGACCGAACCGGTGTAAGTTGAAAGTTGCTCGGATGAGCTGTGGCTAGGGGTCTCCTCGAAATATCTTTAGGGATAGTCTCGGATAATACATCGTCATGGGGGTAGAGCACTGATAGGGCTAGGGCCGTCACAACGGTACCAAACCCTCTCAAACTCCGAATACCATTGACGAGTTCTCCGGGAAGCAGCTGGCGAGGGATAAGCTTCGTTGGCGAAAGGGGAAGAACCCAGATCATCGGCTAATGCCCCTAAGTATGGGCTAAGTGAGAAAGGATGTGGAACCGCAGTGACAACTAGGATGTTTGCTTAGAAGCAGCCATCATCTAAAGATAGCGTAATAGCTCACTAGTCAAGCAGTTCCGCGCCGACAATACACGGGACTAAGCCCGTCGCAGAAGCCGTGGATTTACAGATTTATCTGTAAGTGGTAGAGGAGCATTCCAGTAACCATTGAAGGTCGGGCGCGAGCCCGGCTGGAGGACCTGGAAGAGATTATGCTGGCATAAGTAGCGATAAGAGGAGTGAAAAACTCCTCCACCGAAAGCCCAAGGTTTCCTGAGTAAAGTTAATCTGCTTGGGGTTAGTCGGTACCTAAGGCGAGGCCAAGCGGCGTAGCTGATGGAAAACAGGTTAATATTCCTGTACTACTTTGTATTCGTTATCAGCCAAGGAGTGACGCAGAAGTGAAAGACGAGCCTGGACTGGTTTCCAGGTTTAAGTGCGTAGCGAGATCGCGTAGGTAAATCCGCGCGGTTGTTAAAGTGAAACACGAATAAGAAACGAGCCTCACGGCAAGCCAATTCGTCCTAATCATGCTGCCGAGAAAAACTTCTACGCGAGAATGCAGAGTAACCGTACCGTAAACCGACACAGGTGGGCGAGGAGAATATCCAAAGGTGCTCGAGATAGCGCTTGTTAAGGAACTAGGCAAATTGACCCCGTAACTTCGGGATAAGGGGTGCCCCGCAAGGGGCCGCAGTGAAATGGGATTACCGACTGTTTACCAAAAACACAGGAATCTGCAAAGTCGTAAAGACGACGTATAGGTTCTGACACCTGCCCGGTGCTGGAAGGTTAAGGAGAGAGGTTAGCGCAAGCGAAGCTTTGAACCGAAGCCCCAGTAAACGGCGGCCGTAACTATAACGGTCCTAAGGTAGCGAAATTCCTTGTCGGGTAAGTTCCGACCTGCACGAATGGTGTAACGCGGTGAAGATGCCGGCTCCCCGCAGCGGGACGGAAAGACCCTATGAACCTTTACTATACCTTAGCATTGTGTTTTGACATTATGTGCGTAGCATAGGTGGGAGACTTTGAAGCTTGCTCCTGGGCAAGTGGAGTCGCAATGTGAAATACCACCCTCATGATATCGAAATTCTAACTTAGTTCTGTGAATCCAGAACAAGGACATTGCTAGGCGGGTAGTTTGACTGGGGCGGTCGCCTCCTAAAAGGTAACGGAGGCTTGCAAAGGTCAGCTCAGCACGCTTGGTAACCGTGCGAAGAGTGCAAAGGCATAAGCTGGCTTGACTGTTAGGCCAACACGCCGAACAGCGACGAAAGTCGGCCTTAGTGATCCGGTGGTTCTGCATGGAATGGCCATCGCTCAAAGGATAAAAGGTACTCTAGGGATAACAGGCTGATCGGGTCCAAGAGTCCACATCGACGACCCGGTTTGGCACCTCGATGTCGGTTCATCGCATCCTGGGGCTGGAGAAGGTCCCAAGGGTTTGGCTGTTCGCCAATTAAAGCGGTACGTGAACTGGGTTCAGTGAACTGGGTTCAGAACGTCGTGAGACAGTTCGGCCCCTATCTGCTGTGGGCGTAGGATATTTGAAAGGATCTATTCTTAGTACGAGAGGACCGGAATGGACGAACCTCTAGTGCATCTGCTGTTTTACCAAAGGCACGGCAGAGTAGCTATGTTCGGACGGGATAAGTGCTGAAAGCATCTAAGTACGAAACCCACCTTGAGATTAGATATCCCGGCCGCAAGGCCCTAAAGACTCCACGGAGACTACGTGGTTGATAGGTCACAGATGTAAGCGCAGTAATGCGTTCAGTCGAGTGATACTAATAAGTCGTGCGGCTTGATTTATTTTATTTTAATAAGACATTATGCATTTTTTCAGCTTCCATACATCCCATTGTCTTTATTTTTGATGATAACAATTTCTGGTGATTATAGCGGCGGGGTCACACCTCTTCCCATTCCGAACAGAGAAGTTAAGCCTGCCAGCGCTAATGATACCATGTGGGTAACTGCACGGGAAAGTAGGTCGTCGCCAGATTTATTTTTAGCCCCAATCACCTCAAAAGTTATTGGGGCTTTTATATTTTTTTTGGATTCCGGTGGCGCTGCGTTGGGCGATCCGGATGATCGGTTGACAACGTAAATTAATATTTTTCTAATTTTTAAGAGGAAGTGTATCATGAATTCCAACAAACTTTACGTTGGCAATCTTTCGTACAAAGCGGACGATCAATCATTGACGGATCTGTTTTCACAAGCCGGTTCGGTAACGTCTGCTAAGATCATCATGGACAAAATGTCCGGTCGTTCCAAAGGTTTTGGTTTCGTCGAAATGGCCACCGAAGAAGAAGCTTCAAAAGCGATCGAAATGTTCCACAACTATTCGTTTATGGAACGCAATCTGACTGTGAATGTTGCTAAACCGATGGAAAAGAAATCGTTTGGCGATCGTTCACGCTCAAACCGCTATTAATCGATATTGAAAATCTCTTCGGATTAAACCGAAGTTAATTTTGACCTCAGCTATGAAAATGGCTGAGGTTTTTTGTTTAAATAATTCGATTCAATAGAGTATAAATTAGCTTATTTTATCCATTGCTTTGGATCGCATCAGGTACCAACCTAACACTATTAAATTTGCTCCAATAAAAATAATTTTCATCTCGTCCGGTAAAGAAAGTCTTGTAATAAAGCCTTCGATAATACCTGCAATAATAAGCATAGGAACAATGCCGATGATCAGCGTGAGGGCTTCGCGGGATGCATTGCGTAAAGCTGTTATGCGTGGAAAATTTCCGGGAAAAACCAAAGCGCGGCCGATACACAAACCGGCCCCGCCGGCAATAAAAACACTGAATAATTCCAATGTTCCGTGCATCATGATCGTAAGAAACGAAGAGAACAACAGACCATGCTTAAAAAATATATAAAAGAATGCGCCGATGATCAGTCCGTTGTGAAATAAAACATAGAGTGTGCCGATGCCGGCAAAAAGGCCAAATGCAAATGTTAAAAATGTCACTTTTATATTATTTGTCATCAAAAACCCGGACATCGCGGGACTTTGTTCGGATTTATATATTGCAAAAGGATCGTCAGAACGAATATTGGATTCTGTTTTGCTGACATAGGCATCACCAAGTAAATGCCTCGGCAAGTCGTTATTAGCAAAAGAACCGGCAAACGCAAATAATCCCCCAAGCACAAAAATCAAAGCTGAAAGAAAGATCAGACGTCGGTGACGTAAAATAGTGGCCGGAATATCTATTAAAAAATATGATGACCAGTGAAACCTTGTTATTTTGGTTCTTCCGTAGATCGTGTTATGAGAGCGGCTGATAAGCTGATGCAACTCGCCAACGATGCGTTCATATGGAAACGTCAACCGGGCAAATGCATAATCGGCACAAGCGGCCCGGTAAAGACGAATCATTTCCGTCAAATCCTGATGCGGTAAATTTTTGTCACGCTCATACGTATCTACTAATGCGTGAAGCTTGTACCAATGTGGTTTCTTTTTAGTGACGAAATCATCTAATGTCATAAAAACTTGTGGGCCTCTTCGATAAACTATATATTACAATATCTGAATTTTATCATAAAACGTAAAGAAAGTAAAATGATCCGAAGACAATTTTTGCTACGCATGGCAACTGCTTGTGCGGGGATTTTTGGAATGGGATTTACCGCTAAAAAAGCATTATTGGGCGAAAACGAAAAATTCGAAATCTTGATCAAGGACTATCCGGAATTGGAAAAAGTCGGCGGGTCAAAGCTCATAAAAGATATCGAAATAGGCTCACAAACGGACAATATTATTGTTGTTCGTAAAAAGGAAGATGAGTTTGTTGTTTTTTCTGCCATTTGTCGCCACAAAAAGTGTAATGTAAAATACAAAAACGAAAAATCGCTTTTCGTATGCCCTTGTCACGGTAGTACTTACGATATGGACGGAAAAGTGCAAAAAGGACCTTCCACAACCGACATTTTGAAATACAAATCGGAAAGAAAAGGCGATAAACTTATCGTATATGCTTAGAAAACCAACACAAGGTCGCAGAAGATTTGTAAAAGATATGATGCGGTTGATCGTAGCGTTACCGGTGATCGGAGGACTGGTGTTCTGGCTTAATGAAGATGAATCAACACCGGATTTGCAAGGCGATGTAAAAGATAAAAACGGTCAACCGATAAAAGCTTCGGATATAGATATCGGCCGCGGCAAAATTTGCTTGGTCAACGAAGAAAAGATCTTAGTGATCAACGATCTGGAACGTTACTATGCGCTTTATGCGCACTGTACACATCAAGGATGTATCGTTCGGTGGAACACTAAAGAAGCATTAGTGCAATGCGGTTGTCATGGCGCACGATTTGATACATCGGGTCATGTACTTATGGGGCCGGCCACGCGACCTCTTACAGCATATCAAGTCGTAATCAAAGACGGGTTTCTAAAATTATCCGGTAAAAAAATCACCCCAGCATAAAATCAATGATCTTCTTCTTGGGATCAAAAGGAGCCAGTTGGTTGAGGCCCAGTTGTTCGATCGCACAGTCTATGAGATCGTCATCGCTGCTGATTTGTAACTTTAATTTATCCGCATAAAATCGTCCGGCCATCGTAATTGCATCTTTAGGTATCAATCCTACAATTTCACTCCCGGTTACGCGTGTACCAAGGTTCGCGGCTTCCTTTTTACATTCTTCATAGGCCGTATGCATTCCGGTAATAAGGTAATTGAGTAAATTCATGGAGACTTGTGTGATCCCGAAAGACTCCATCCATATGCCTTTAGCTTGTGTTTCGCGTAATGAGCCCGGGATGCGAATGACTTTACCTTTTTCATCCTTCACCGTATTGCCTTGTGCATCCTTTTTGGGGCGCCCGCTTTCACGCACACGCAGTGCGATTTCATCAGCTTGCTGGACATCTTTGGTTTCTACGTTGACATTATAAGCGACAAGAAAAAATCGTGCACCGGTAACCGTAGCTCCGGAACGGGCTACGCGTTCAGAGTAATCTGAACTGCCGTAATCGGGAGCCCACATCGGATCGGTTAATTTTTCGCGTAAGCCTTCGTATTCACCTTTGCGGATGTCCGGTAGTTTTTTACGTTCCGGGCGACGTGCGGCATGTGCGTACAAATACATAGGAACGTGAAGATCGCGAGCAGCACGTTCGCCAAATTGATATGCGAGAGCGGCGCAATCATCCATGGTAACACCACTGACCGGAACAAAAGGCACCACATCCGTCGCGCCCATGCGCGGGTGTTCGCCCTTATGCCGACGCATGTCGATCGTTTCACAAGCGGCGGCCATACCGGCCAGAGCCGCATCCACACAGGGTTGCGGGTCGCCTGCAAAGGTTACGACCACGCGATTGTAATCTTTATCAGGTTCGACATTAAGCAAGCGGATGCCGTTTGTTTTTTCAATGGCGTCCGTAATGGTTTGTATTACTTTGGTATCGCGGCCTTCGCTGAAATTAGGCACGCATTCGACTATCGATTTGGTTGACATAAGCTATCGGTTTCCTGTGACTTTGTAGAACTTCATATATTCGTCCGGTTGCAAAAACTCCAATTTTCCGAAACGACCGGCATACATTTTTTTATAACGCGGGGCATTCCATGAAACAAAAAGACGTATCGTACGCTGACGCACCAATGTAAACATCATGGCATCCAGAATATTACCCGTATTTTGGGTCATATACATGATTTCACCGAAAAAATGGTCTAAAAAATATTCGGTCGAAAGATCGTAAGTGCTTGGGTGAATAATTTCCAAGTTATACGTCCGATCAAAATTTTCATAAAAACCTAAAAGTTCTTTTTCGGTACAGTGCGGCGCGATCAAGCTGCATACTTCGAGCAGATTGAAAATCGTAGTATAGTTTTTTTGGACCTGAATGCGGTGGAGGAATAAACTATTGGTCTCGTATCGCGGATCATTGGTATAAAAATTATCCATGATAAAGATATCGCTGTCAATCATGATCATCGGCGTATCTCCTCAGGCTTTGGGATGCCGCTTCGATATTTTCATAGGGCAGTTTTCCGTCTATTTTGGCCGAGACCTGTTTTAGTTTCTCACGTGAACTGACTTGTTGTTCGGTAGAGACATCCGCTGCTTGACGGCGCCTGATTTTTTCCAATACGCTAACACCTTGCAATTCCGGTGCGACGCCATCGGAGATTTTTTCATCCGTCACGATGATGAGCAATTTCGTGTTGTTGTCGGCTTTGAGTTCCTCCAAAGCTTCCACTTTTCCGTTTCTATAAACGCCTTGTACGGTTTTCAATCGGTGTACTCCGGTTACATACGTCGTATCATGCGATGATCAGATCGGCTTCGTTGATTTGTACCGTCGGATATTCGCGTAATTTGGTTATCACCTCATTCATAATGGCATGAACGCGGGCTTCGGTTTTGGCTTCGAATCGTACCACCAGTACAGGCTGTGTATTGGATGCACGCACAAGACCCCAACCGTCACCATATAAAATTCGTACGCCATCTACGTCAATGATTTCATATTTCTTACGGAAATAATCGCGAACTTCATCTACGATGCGAAATTTATCCGCCTCGGTGGTGTCCACGCGAATTTCAGGCGTTGAATAAAATTTTGGAAAACTATCTGAAAGTTCAGATAGAGTATGCGGTGCACGGCTTATCATCTGCACCAGGCGTGCGGCCACATAAATCGCATCATCATACCCATAAAAGTCATCAGCAAAGAAAATATGCCCGCTCATTTCACCGGCGAGCGGATTATGGAGTTCTTTCATCTTAGCTTTAAGCAGCGAATGGCCGGTTTTCCACATTACCGGAACACCACCATGGGTTTGAATATCTTCAATTAAACCTTGCGAACATTTGACATCAAAAAGAATTTTCTGGCCTGGGTTTTTCTGATTGATTTCGCGGGCCAGCAAAGCGATCAGCTTGTCCGCCCAAACGACGCGGCCGAGTTCGTCAATAGCGCCTACGCGGTCCGTATCACCGTCAAATCCAAGGCCAAGATCGGCTTGATGTTCGACCACGAGATCCTGAAGGTCTTTGATATACTCCAGTTTGGTGGGATCAGGAAGGTGATTGGGGAATGTTCCGTCCGGTTCGCAATACAATTCGATCACTTCACAACCCAGTTTGCGGAAAATTTTGGGTGCGATCGTGCCAGCCGTACCATTGCCGGCATCAATAACGATTTTAAATTTCTTATCCAGATGGATTTTTTCGGTAATCATCTGAATGTATTGCGAAATGATCGTTTTTTCATGATAGGTGCCGTTGCCGGTAGCGAAAGCTTTGCCGTCAATGATGTGGCGGAGGCGCTGAATCTCTGTGCCAAAAATAGGGGCCAAGCCGAGGCACATTTTGAACCCGTTGTATTCACGCGGATTGTGGCTGCCGGTGACCATGATGCCGCCGTCGGTTTTATAAAAAACAATCGAGTAATAAAGTACGGGTGTGGGCACTTCACCGACGTCAATCACTTCAAGTCCGGTGGACATCATACCTTTGACCAATGCATTTTTGAGCGCGAGCGACGTAGTCCGGACATCCCGTCCGACGGTTACAACTTTGGCGCCTTTATCCACCATATACGTGCCGTATGCTTTACCGAGTAATTCAACGACTTCGATCTGTAAGTCATCGGCGACAATGCCGCGAATGTCGTATTCACGGAATATATTAGGATTTACAAAAACAGGTGATTTGGGTTTAAGCGAAGCGACGGATGATTTCTTCCCTGTGCTCTTCTTTTTTACAACTTTGCGAGATACCGGTTTAACCTTCTTACGCGCCGTAACTTTTTTGGACGGTTTACGCTTTGGTTTTACGGATTTCGTTTTTTTGGCAGGACGCGCAGATGTTTTAGCTAAAGTTTTTTTGGTCGCTTTTTTTGCTTTGAGTTTGGACTTGCGAACTACTTTTTTTACGGGTTTCTTTTTGGTCGGCATGATGGATCTCCGGTGCGTAGGCTAGTATTTATAACGGCAGTAAATTGTTTGTTTAGTGAGAAAAAAGCTTTAAAATTTAAAGCTGAATGACGGCTTTATCAAGAACTAAAACGCACAAAAAATATGTTACCATTTATCAGTATCAATCCATCCAACGGTAAAAAAATACAAAGTTATACAGAAACAGATAAGGACAAGCTCAACCGGATGATCCGCCAGTCTCATGAGCGATTTATTTTGTGGTCCCGAACAAGTTTTACCGAGCGCGCGAATCTGTTGAATAAAATTTCAGACGGATTGCTTCGTGAGAGAGAAAATTTGGCACGGCTGATGGCGTTGGAAATGGGTAAGCCGATAACGCAGGGGTTAGCCGAAGCCGACAAATGTGCATGGGTTTGCAGGTATTATGCCGAAAACGCAGAAACTTTTCTCAAACCAAACGATATTCCCACCGAAGCGAAAAAAAGTTACGTTTGTTTTTCTCCACTAGGTGTGGTACTGGGCATCATGCCATGGAATTTTCCGTTGTGGCAGGTGTTGCGATTTGCAGCGCCGACATGGATGGCGGGTAACACGATCATACTCAAACATGCACCGAATGTTTCGGGATGTGCGGAGGCCATTGCCCGATTGGTATCCGAAGCCGGCGCACCGCAAGGATTGTACTCCGTGATTCATGTTCAGCCTGATGTAATCGAAGATGTTATTTCTAATCCTTGTATCGCGGCGGTGACGCTCACCGGCAGTACAGCCGCGGGAAAGTCGGTCGCGGGTTTGGCCGGGCGAAATTTAAAAAAATGCGTACTTGAGCTTGGAGGGAGTGATCCGTACATCATTTTAGAAGATGCGAATTTGGAGACAACCGTGGACGCTTGTGTCACTTCACGCCTCATCAATAGCGGTCAAAGTTGCATCGCGGCCAAACGATTTATCGTCACAGCACCGGTCTATGATGATTTTGTGGAGCAATTTGTGCAGACGATGAAAATAAAAACGTATGGTGATCCGCAGGAGGGTAATTACGATATCGGGCCGATCGCGCGAAACGATTTACGTGAAAAACTTCATTCGCAAGTTCTAACAGGAAAACAAGAAGGCGCCCATGTAATACTAGGTGGTGAGATACCGGAAAGAGCGGGTTTCTTTTATCCTTGTACGGTAATTACCGATGTAAAAAAAGGAATGGCTTTATATCATGAAGAGACGTTTGGACCTGTGGCTACTATAATCCGTTCGGAAAATGAAACAGAAGCTATCGCGATAGCCAATGATACGATGTACGGGCTTGGCGCAGCCGTATTTACTTCCGACGTCGAGCGCGGTGAAAAATTAGCCAAGGATCATCTTTTAGCCGGTTCGTGTTTCGTTAATGCGTTTGTGCGCTCAGATCCGAGATTACCATTTGGCGGCATCAAAGAATCCGGATTGGGAAGAGAATTGGGTTTGTATGGCATACGCGAATTTGTAAACGTTAAAACAGTATATGTAGCGTGAGTATGGTGTTGCGCAATATTAATGCCATCGCACTCGGAACGAAATAAATTTCTTGGTAAAACTAACTCTTTATTTCTTGTGCTGTTGTTGTTCGTTTGATCGTCATCAAAACTACGGCCAAAATAATAATACCGGCAGATACCAAAGTTCGCACGGTCAATTCCTCGCCGCCCATCAAGGCACCCAGCAAAACGGCTACGATGGGGTTGACATACGCATACGTTGCTACTTTATTGGGGGCAACGTGTTTGAGAAGCCAAATATACGCTGTAAACCCAAGCAGCGAGCCAAAAACGCATAAATAAATAACAGCAAGAATGGATTTTTGTGATACGGCGCTCCATTGTACGGAATACCAGTCCCCGGTAAATACGGCAAGAATGAGCAATAACCCACCGCCGACCATCATCTCTATAGACACCGTCATCATCGGTGAGCTTGGCAAATGAGCACGTCGTGAAAAAAGCGAACCAAATGACCAAAGGAGCGTGGCTGCAATCAAAGCGAATGCGCCTAAGGTGTGGATTCTACCGCCGCCAATAATTTCCTCAGGTCCGATCAAGACGGCCAAACCGCATAAACCAAGAAGAATACTTACGATTTCGCGGCGCGTAGGCATTAGCTTATCACCGTAAAATCCATTGATCACGGACATCCATAGAGGCACGGTTGCTACAAGCAAAGCGGCTAAGCCGGACGGCACGTACGATTCGGCCCAGGTCACAAGACCATTTCCACCAAGCAGAAGCAAAGCGCCGATGATCGAGGCGTCACGCCAGTGTGAACGTTCCGGTGAGGGTTCACCGCGAAGTTTTAATACGATGAACAAAAATAAACCCGGTGAAAAATTTCGAATACCGGCCATCAAAAATGGCGGGATCGTTTCGATCGCATACTTAATGCCGAGATACGTTGAACCCCAAATGAAATAAATAGCCGCAAAGGCCAAAAGCGTTTTCAGACGGTGTGATGAATTTCCGATGATGATCTCCGATAAAGTTTATTTGGTAATAAGAACCAACGCTACGGTCAGTAAACAAATTCCCGCAATACGGTCTTGCCAGAGTACGGCTCGCGGTCCGGGTAAAAATTGTGCACCTTTATGAGCAATCCATCCATACGCCGACAGGATGATAAACTCCATGACACAACCTACAACAGCTAAAACAGTAAATTGTAAAGCAATGGATTTGTCCGGAGCGATAAATTGCGGTAACATGGATCCAAAATAAATCACCGCCTTGGGATTGGCCGCTTGTGTAATGATGCCTTGGCTGAATAATTTTTTATCAGCTTCAACTTGAACCGTTTGCATAGGGCGAGGTTTGGCCGTGATCAGTATTTTGATGCCCATAAATATGAGATATCCGATGCCGCCCCATTTTAGAACTTGAAATATAACAGGAAAAGCAAGCAAAGCGGCGCTTAGACCAAGAGCCGAAATAAAAAAATACAGCGCATTCATTACCTCAATACCCAGCGCACCCAGCATGCTTCCGCGCACGCCAAACTTCATGCCCTGACTCATAATGAGAAAAACCGCCGGACCCGGCGATAACGCCATCAAAAAAGTGGTTACAAAAAAAATCGAAAATAGAGCGTAGTCCATACGTGGCTTTTTAAATAATTTAAAGGTCAAAGATAAGTCGAATGAATAACCGGCACAAGTACCATTCTATGTCAAAAGATCATAGTCCATTGATCACACGATTCATCATAGTGCATTTCATTGGTTATACCAACCCGAAACTTGATATTGTCTTAACGAATCCACACATTCATTGTATCACTTATACTGGAGCGCGTTATGCTGAAGAAGTCTGTTTACAGCGTGATGGTTGTTTGGTTTTGGGTATTTAACGGTTTGGCGCAAGAAAAAGATCCTCTGAATTTGGCGGCATTAATGGCGTCACCCAATACAGTATATGAAGTACGATATAAAGACGGCGATGGTATACGCAAAACCCTATGCTATTTGCGGGCATCATTCAAGCCGGATCATATTTTATTATATGTCTTTGATACGGCTACTGACACTTATAAAAACATAGAAGTTCCTAAATCAGCCATCTACAGTGTCAAAGCATCTGGTGAAAGTATAGGACGTCACGCCGAGGAACAAAAAAAGCAATCACCGTTTACGCCCAAAAAACTGATCATCGGCGGAGTGATCGCATGCGCCTTGATCGGGGGTGTCGTCGCTGTATTACTTTTGCCCAAATAAACAATGATCGGATATAAGCGCGAAAACCTGAACACGTTTCCGAATGAAATTTTTTCATTCCGCGATCTCAGGGTTTTGCATCTTCATAAAAGCAATCTTACTTCGTTGCCCGATCGTTTTGAATTCTGCCCTCAGCTCACCGATGCGAGCTTTTATCAAAACGATTTAACTAAAATTCCCGAAAGTATTTTTAAGCTTAAAAACTTACGAAGACTCAATTTTGGTGATAATCGTATTGACACCCTCTCCTCTTTGATCGGTGAACTTCCCTGTCTTGAAATGCTTGATCTCGGACACAATGAACTGGATGAAATACCCGATGAAATCGGTGATTTGAGCGCTTTGCAATTTCTCTATCTCACAGATAACAATTTGACCGATTTCCCGCAAACATTAAAAAAACTAACCAACCTCCGGTATCTAAATATATCAGAGAATTCATTTAGTGGGTTACCGACTTCAATTGGGGAACTTACTTCGCTAGTCGAATTGCGAGCAAGCGATAATCGTATTGAGAACATGGATATTCGGTGGAACGGATGGCCAGCGCTTCGCGAACTGCATTTGCAAAATAATCAATTGACCAAATTACCGGATGGTTTGGGCGGCTTATCGTTATTGAGAAAACTTTTTTTACAAAATAATGAATTAAAAGAATTACCGTCGGTGCTGGCGAAGCTGAAGAGTTTAGTAGAACTTAATTTGCGAAATAACTGTCTATACGAATTGCCGAAAATGATCGGTGACTTAGTTCGTTTGGCTGATCTTGATCTTCGACAAAACTGCTTAAAAGACTTACCGGGGTCTTTAACCCGACTACCGCATCTCTATAAACTGGATTTGCGTTGGAATGAAATCAAAGAAAACAATCCTGTAGTCGAAGCATTACGCGAAAAGGGTTGTGTGGTTTATACCTGAATACAAGAAATTTAAATATCACTACATATCCAATCTCAATGTTACAAATCCAAATATAATTTACCCGCTTACGTTGAACTGAACGTAGAACTTATCTTACTCTCTCAAATCGTTATAAAATCAATTCCACAGAACATGATTTTTGTCATTCATTCATCTGCGATTGTAGGGGATATTGGCACATTCAGAAAAGTGTAACTTAATCTTTTCGAAATGTTTGTTTTATTTCTAAATCCTTGTACTTTACGCGGTCTTACTATTAACCAAAGGAGTCTGACCATGCGTATCGTATTATTATTAGCTGCATTGAATTTATCCGCGTCGCTTTACGCCCAGGATAAAAAAACGCCCGCCGCCGGTTTTCGAGCCGAATTTCTCATGCATTTGGATCAAATGGAAAAGAAATACACGGATATGGCGAACACCATTCCTGCGGATAAATACGGGTACCGTCCCGCTGAAGGCGTACGATCCATCGGTGAAGTACTGATGCATTGTGCCGGGGGAAATTATTTTTTACTCGGATTTATCGGCGTCAAATCCGATACACCGATGAACGAGAATTTTGAAAAAAATGCCGACCCCAAAAAAGCCACGGAAACGATTAAAGCTTCGTTTGCACTGGTGCGCAACACGGTGTTAAACATGAGCGATGCCGACATGGATAAGACAGTAAAATTTTTCGGCGGCAAAGACGCCACCATTCGCAATGTACTTTTTACGGCAATGAATCATCAACATGAACACCTTGGCCAGCTTATAGCGTACGCGCGTGCGAATGGAATTACGCCGCCGTGGAGTGCCAACTGATTCGTGTAAACCAAAGTGAGTACCATGATTTCCAAAGAAGAAGTTCTCGAATTTCATGCCCAGGGGCGTAAAGGGAAAATCGAAGTTGTCCCGACCAAACCCTGCTCGACCCAGCGTGATCTATCCATCGCATACAGTCCCGGTGTGGCTGTGCCATGTTTAGAGATCGAAAAAAACCCTGAAGACGCTTATAACTACACGGCTAAAGGGAATTTAGTCGCCGTCATTTCCAATGGAACAGCGGTGTTGGGGCTCGGAGATATCGGCGCTTTAGCCGGTAAACCGGTGATGGAAGGCAAAGGTGTGCTATTCAAGCGGTTTGCCGATATTGACGTTTTTGATATCGAACTGGATACTAAAAAAGTGGACGAAATCATCCGTGTCTGTCAGATTCTCGAGCCGACATTTGGCGGTATCAATCTTGAAGATATCAAAGCGCCGGAATGTTTTGAAATCGAAGAAACACTCAAAAAAACGATGAAAATCCCCGTGTTTCATGACGATCAACACGGGACAGCGATCATCTCCGGAGCGGCATTGCTCAATGCGACGGAACTTGTAGGCAAACGTATGGATGAAGTGCGCGTCGTCGTTAACGGTGCGGGAGCTTCAGGAATCGCGTGCGCCAATTTTTATATTAGCTTGGGTGTGAAACCGGAAAATCTGATTCTTTGCGATACCAAAGGCGTCGTGTATAAAGGACGCAAAGAGGGTATGAATAAATACAAAGAAGTTTTGGCCAACGATACGCCGCTTCGCACATTAGCGGACGCACTCAAAGGCGCCGATGTATTTGCCGGATTGTCCGTGGCGAATGTATTGACCCAAGACATGGTTAAAACGATGGCTCGTGATCCCATCATTTTTGCGATGGCCAACCCGGATCCGGAGATCACGTATGATGACGCCAAGGCCGCACGGCCTGATGCGATCGTCGCAACCGGACGATCTGACTATCCCAATCAGGTCAATAATGTTTTGGGCTTCCCGTTCATTTTTCGCGGCGCATTGGACGTACGCGCAACCACGATCAATGAAGAAATGAAGCGCGCGGCCGCGATGGCGCTGGCTAAGTTAGCCAAAGAAGACGTTCCGGATTCCGTATCTAAAGCCTACGGTGATGAGCGGCTTCGATTTGGTCGGGAGTATGTGATTCCCAAACCGTTTGATTACCGTGTGCTGATTTGGGAAGCGGCGGCCGTCGCACAAGCGGCGATGGAGTCGGGTGTGGCGCGCATCAAAGTGAATATCGAAGAGTATAAGGAACTTTTAGAGCGACGTCTTGGCAAATCTCGTGAAGTGATGCGTACCATGATCCATACGGCACGCAAACATCCTAAACGCGTGGTATTCCCGGAAGGCGCGCATGAAAAAATCTTACGGGCGGCGCATATTATTTTAGAAGAAGGTATCGCCAAACCCATACTTTTGGGGCGTCGCGAGCTGATCGAAAAAACGGCTGCTGAACTCGGCGTCAATATCAGCGGTGCGGAGATCATACATCCCTCGACGTCGGATAATTACCTGTCGTATGTAGAGAAATATTACGCGATGCGTCAGCGAAAAGGTGCAACCCTCACGGAAGCGCGCAATGCGATACGAAACTATACGACGTACGGTTCGATGATGGTGCGCTTGCGTGCCGCCGATGCGCTCATTGCGGGCGTGTCGCAGCATTATCCGGATACGATTCGCCCCGCGCTCCAGATCGTCGAAATGGAAGAAGGTATATCAAGCGTCAGCGGTTTGTATATGCTGATCATAAAAAATCAGATTTATTTTATCGCCGATGCGACGGTCAATATTGATCCGAGTGTGGAAGAACTGGCAGAGATTGCCATCGTCAGCGCTCGCGTGGCGCGTCGGTTTAATACCGAGCCGCGTGTCGCCATGATCAGTTTTAGTAATTTTGGCAGTGCACGTCATCCGCATGCGGAAAAAGTACGCAAGGCCGTTGAAATAGTTCGCCAACGTGAACCCAAACTCATGGTGGACGGTGAAATGCAGGCGGACACGGCGGTGGATGCGACCATACTTGAAAAAGACTATCCGTTCAGTACCCTCAAAGGCGGCGCCAACGTGCTTGTATTTCCGGAGTTGCAATCAGCCAACGCCGCATATAAATTACTCCAAAAGCTGGGCGGCGCAGAAACCATCGGCCCGATCCTTATGGGACTCCGTTATCCCGTGCACGTCTTGCAGCGCGGTTGCGAAGTCAACGATATCGTCAATATGACGGCTATCGCCGTGGTGGAAGCGCAGGAAAAATAAAACAGGAGACGCATGCGCCTTTTTTTAAACGGTATATTTGTATTCATACTATTAAATCTTGTCGCATGCGCTGCTACCCAACAAACGTCTTATAAACGTAAAGAAATTACGATGGACTTGTTGAGGGAACGCTTTTTAGATAAGAAATTTGCCGTTCGTATGCAGTTTTATATAAGCCGTGAAGAATTGATTGAGGAGACGGGTTATCTGAAATCCGCCGAGTCCGATAAGGCCGTGCTGTTCGAATATTATGATGCGCGAGACAAACAGTACCGCAATCTCGAAGTGCCGATACAAAATATCAATACGATTGAGCTTGCCAGTAAAGGCTCGGATCGTTTTAGTAAAACTCAAAAAGTCGCTATGGGATCAGCGATTGCGATGGCCTTATTGCTTGTGTTTGCCATTTCGATTTAGTTAAATGAATGTTTAAGCTGCCCAAAATCCGTCTGTAATTCGTCCTACAGATCGGCTTTGGCGCAGCTTTTATTTTATAGGAGATCAAACATATTCGTTCGATTATTTTGATTTTGATAGACGGCGCACGATACGATGTCTTTGAACGCCTTCTTGCCGAGGGCCGTCTGCCGGCGATTCAGGAGCACATTGTAGCCCGCGGCGCTTACCGTCGCATGACCACAGTTTTCACGTCCACCACAGGCCCTGCTTACGTCCCATTTCTGACAGGTTGTTTCCCCGGCAAAGCCAATTTACCGGGTATTCGCTGGTTTGATAAAACGGCCTTTGCCGAGAAACCTTTTTGGAATCCGCATCGCTTCCGTAGTTATTGCGGATGGGAAGGGTTTTTTATGAACCGGGATATTAACCCCAATATTAAAACAATATTCGATCTCACCGAGAATCCGATTAACATATTCGGCCCGATCACACGCGGAATTCCAAAAAACAACAATCGCGGTCCGCTGAAAAAAGCATGGATGATCGCACGGGCACACAGTAATGGGATATACGAACCGGTAGACGATGCGGCGTTTGAAGTATGCATGAAAACGTTGGATGAACCCACGGCGTTTCGGTTTCTGGCATTACCCGGTGTCGATGGTATTTCGCATAATACGTTTCCTCATCACGAACGCGTCCTAGCGGCATATGAACGAGCGGATCGCGGCATTGCGGCCATAGTCAGAAAACTAAAGTCCGCCGGACAATACGATCAAACCGTCATCGCCATATGCAGCGACCACGGTCTTTCGCAAACTCATACGCATTTTGATGTGCCGGTTTATATGGAAACATCGCTTGGTTTTAAAACGTTGTTTTATACCAATATTTTTCGGTGGAATCCCGATGCGTCGGCACAAGTTTCCGGCAATGGCATGGTGCACATTTATTTTAAAAACGGAGATTGGCGAAAACCGTGTTTTTATGAAGACATAATACGCTTCCCCATAAATCCGGTGGATGATTTTTTAAAACATGAAGCGGTTGATCTGGTGATAACGCGCATGCAAAACGGAGAAGCGCGCGTTGACAGCCGGCGTGGTACGGGTTTTATAAAAGAAGAAAATGAGCGTATCCTGTATCGTATCGAAGGCAATGATCCGTTTGGTTTTGAAGTTTTGCCGCCGTCCATGTCGCGAAATGAAGCGCTTGCAAGAACATTTGAGACGAACTACCCGGATGCGCTAGTGCAGATCGTACAAAATTTCCATTCACCCCGATGCGGAGATATGATGCTTTCGGCGACGGTCGGGTATGATCTGCGCTTTCGATGGGAAAACCCGGAACATAAATCGTCACACGGTTCACTGCATTGCGAACACATGATGACGCCCTTTTGCTGGAGTGTTCCAATATCGGCCGATCATGTGCGTACGGCCGATGTCTTTCCTTCTATGTTAAAAATTTTAGGACAAGATATCCCTGAGGGTATTGACGGCGTGTCGTTTGTTTAGGCGTTGCCGTACAAATTGAAATAGTTTATAAAAGACAATACAAACTCTTTCTCTTCCAAATATATCGGTTGTTTTTGCTGGATCTGAATCACCATCAGTTGCATGATACTGCCGCTGATGATCGGAATGCGCAGGTTATCGCTTGTGCGCATGGGCATGATTTCGGCTACGGTAGCTGTAAAGGCTCCGGCGATACGAACCGAAAGCGGCAGATGCCCGAAGAAAAAGCTTATCCCCAAACAAACAGCAAAACAAGCCAAAGCGCCTTCAAGCGTTTTTTCTAAACCTAAAAGGCGTGTGCGACCGATAGTTTTACCGATCAGCGCAGCCATACCGTCTCCAAATATCAAAAACAACAAACACAAGACCGCCACATCTTTGTGAAATGCAAAGATTACCAAAAATGAAGCGATGAGTAAAAAGGTAGCCCCGCTGTAGTGATCCGTTTCTCCGTCGCGCAGCATAGAACCGAAAAAACGATTGAAAAACGCACTAAAACTCGGAATATATAATCGCAAATATTCGGTAACGATCGCGATGCCAAGCAGCGCACCGATGCACCACAAGGCCGTAGCGTAATCGGTCAGATAATAGCCGATGGGTATTATCGCCGCCGAAAAATGAAAAAATTTGCGACGTAATTCGAGTGTAATTGATAAGCTCATAAAATCCTGTTACATCGGTTCATGCTAAAAACATGATTGCCGGCGGTATTATTGCGGTGAGTTTATTAATCCTACGGATTTGGCATAACTGATAGCTTCAAACGTATTGCTGACATTCAGCTTTTCAATGATACGCTGGCGGTGCGTATTGACGGTATTAACGCTGATATATAGCTTGTCTGCGATCTCTTTGCTGATCAATCCTTGAGCGATGAGTGTGAGTATTTCGTTTTCGCGTTCCGATAGCGGCGTTGAACCGATATCTTGTTTGGGCGGAAAATGATATAATGCGCCGGTTTTAAAATTAAGTGCCCGCGCGGTGAAAGGATTGTGTACATCTTCGAGCGGTGCCATATCCATCACCCCCAATCCCAACCACAGGTGGCCGTGGGCATCCGTTTCAAGACAAGAGTACTGCTCAATCACGGGAATGGTTTCCCCGGTTGATTTTACAATGCGATATGAGGTGACCATTTTATAATTTTTCTGTTCTGCCGCATCCAAATGCATGGCGAAACGCATAAAATAAATACCGGCTTGCAGCAGTTTGGGCAAATCTTCGTCCAGCACATGGTGATCCATGTAGGCATTGCCCTCCGCATTGGCGCGACTTACATCATACCCAAAAAGAGAAGTGTATTTGGACGAAAGGTAAATGTGCTCCTTGCGCTGTAAATCAAAAATGGACATAGCGCCACTGTTGACGACATCCAGTTGGTCAAGCAGGCGTTTGTGTTTGGCGATAATTTTGTCAGCCGATTTGGGAGGAACGATCGGCAAACTATCAAGCAGCGCATAATATTCGTCATATAGTGTTTTGAGTTCCATAATCTCCGGAATACTGATTTATCAGTATGGCAATGTAGAGGGCTGTAAGATTACTTTCAAGCGTTGAACTTAAGTATGGAAAGGAATTTTACGATGCGCATTTTACGCAGCCTGTTGTTATGGTCCTGTTTTTATTGTAGCTCGATTATAGGGCAAACGCCGGGTGGTACGATCAAGGGATTGATCATAGACAAAGAAACGAAAGAAACATTGCCGGGTGCTAATGTTTGGATTGTTGGGACGTCGCGGGGTGCCGTTACAAAAACGGACGGTAGTTTTGAAATCAAAGAACTGACATCAGGAACATACAGCCTCTCCGTGCAATATATCGGTTATGCGGTATTTACCAAACCGGATGTGATTGTCCGTGAACAGCGTATCACACCAGTTTTGATTGAACTGTTGCCGGAAGATGTTGAAGGGGAAACTATCGAAGTGCACGCCGATTATTTTAGCGCCACGGAATCCGCTTCTACCAGTACGACCAATCTTTCGTCGGAGGAAGTGCGTCGTTCGTCGGCGGCAGCCGGTGATGTAAGTCGTATCATCGCCGGTCTTCCGAGTGTGGCAAAAACGGATGAGCAAAAAAACAGTTTAGCTGTTCGCGGAGGAAGCCCTACCGAAAATGCTTTTTTTGTGGACGGGATTGAAATTCCTAACATCAATCATTTTCCGACGCAAGGGTCCAGCGGCGGCGCCATCGGTATCCTCAATGTGGATTTGATACAAGATGTTAATTTTATGACGGGCGGGTTTTCATCCGCATACGGTGATCGTCTATCATCCGTTCTTGATTTACGTCTTCGCGAAGGCAATCGTGATGCGATGGACGGGCAATGGGATCTCAATTTTGGAGGAACGGGCGGTGTTTTTGAAGGCCCATTCTCGGGCAAAAAAGGGTCATGGCTTTTTTCCGTCCGACGCAGTTATGTGGATATCATTGCCAAAATGATAGATGTTAATGTGACGCCTTGGTATGCCGATGCGCAATCTAAAATAGTATATGATGTCGGAAACAATCATCAACTCAGTTTGATCCATATTTCAGGTTATGATGAAAACAACATTTCAAAAAAGCAGGGAAAAAAATTGGATATTCCTACTTATGGCAAGGAGACGCACTTGCAAAATACGACCGGATTGACGTGGCGATGGCTGTGGAATAAAAAAGGTTATACTTTAGGCGTCGTATCGTTTTCCGCTATTCGCTTCGGAACAGATTTTAATTCAGCCCGAACGGATTCACTTTTGATAAAAAACAAGTCCAGTGAAAATTATATTCAATACCGGCAGACCGCGTTTTATCGGTTTAATAATTTTCACAGTTTAGAATTTGGTTGGCATGCCAAAACGGATGTTAATCATTACGATCAGGCGTATGGTGCCAATACGGATCCGGTGGGTAATGTGATACCCTCAATGACGCTAAATGATAAGCTAAAAACATTTCAAACCGGTTTTTTTGCAACCTATACGATGCGTCCGTTTCAAAAACTGGAAACACAAATCGGTACACGTGGTGACTATTTCTCCTATACGCAGCGATGGCACGTATCGCCTCGTGTGTCGGTCGGATATGAATTGACCACGGCTACATCTGCACAAATAGCGGCGGGGATATATTATCAGAATTTACCGAAAAATCTTTTAGCGCAGAATAAGGCTCTTAAAAACAATAACGATCCATATGCGGTACACTATGTTGCCGGAATGCGGCACCGTTTTTCCGAAGATACACGCCTGACCGTCGAAGGGTATCTAAAAGAATATTATCATATGCCGATGGATCCGACACAACCCGGCCTTTTTGTGGTGGATGAAATCCAATATCGTAACGGTTTTTTTTACGATCATGCTACGCTAAATGATGACGGCAAGGCACGCGTCATAGGTATTGAAGTTACGATTCAAAAAAAATTAGCACGACGCTTTTACGGTATTATCAGCGGTACTTACTATCAATCGCGGTATAAAGGACTCGATCATCGTTGGCGCGACCGCGTTTTTGATAACCGATTTATTGCGGGGATAGAAGGCGGCTTTAAACCGAATGCAAAATGGGAGTACAGCGGACGATTCATTATCGCCGGAGGTGCGCCCTATACACCATTTAACGTGCCGGCTTCGGAAGCGGCGCAGCAAGCTGTATTTGATGTGAATCAGATTAATGCTAAACGGTATCCGGTGTATCATTCGATGAACTTGCGCGCAGATCGGAGATTTCAATTGAGCGGAAGTAATCTCATTACGTATATCAGTCTATGGAATGTGTACAATCAAAAAAATGTAGCTTCGTATTATTGGAATGAAATCGAAAACAAAAAGGATAAAGCCTACCAGTGGGGGTTCGTACCGGTTTTTGGGTTGGAATATGAATTTTAATGCATACTCTCTCTTCACAAAACCGCTTCCATCCGAAGCGGTTTTTTTGTTAAAAATCGTTTGACAGCGACATACGTGTTCCCTATATTCTCCATGTGTTTGATCCCCTAACCCCCTCTATACGAAAGGAGATTTTGATCAGACAATTGCTACGGTTTCAATGACGCGAAAGCGATCTGATTAAAACTCACTCAGCCTTATTTCCGGTTGTTGTTATACGTCAAAGAAACGAAAATTTCTTTGTATTGGTTTTTTTAAATTTATTATCTTACAGGAGGTTTATCGTAGTACACTTTGCTAAAGGGAAAATCAACACTAACTTCTAAGAATCTTATTGGAGAAAAGAAATATATGCAGGTATCATGTTTGAAAAATAGCAACATTGTTGCGGCGATTTTTTTGATGTTCGTTTGCTCTTTTGAAACACAAGCCCAGACGAGTGAAGCGGGAGTTCTCTTTTTGCTTGTACCTCCGGGCGCACGACACAACGGTATGGGCCAAACCGGTGTATCAACGGCTAACGATGCCAACGCCATTTACTACAATCCCGGTGCACTGGGATTTATTGCAACGCAAGAAACGCCTCGCGATGTCCAGTTTATGCACGTCAATTGGTTGCCGCAGTTCAACCTCAGTGATCTTTTTTATGACTACGGCTCTGTTGTTATGTATTTGCCGGATATCGGCGTTGTCGGATACAACTTCACCTATTTTAATATCGGCGAACAACAGCGTACCAATGCCGCCGGCGATGATCTCGGAACGATTCATAGCTACGAATTGTCCACCGGAGTGACCTACGCTACAAAAATGACCGAAGATTGGGGTATTGGCGGCAATTTCAAATTTATCTATAGCAGTCTTGATAATAAAAAAGGGGCAGACAATAATACGGCTGAAGTTCAAAACGGCGTCGGCAGTTCCGTTGCGATAGATATTGGCGTGATGAAAAAAAACTTTTTCGTTGAAGACCTTACTTTCGGGGCGAGCCTTGTCAATGTCGGTCCGAGCATCGCTTATGCGGATGAAGATCAAGCGGATCCCTTACCGACTAATTTGCGTTTAGGTGTGTCGTATCCGGCCTACCAATCCGAATTTAATAATGTTCTTGTCGCCTACGAAATCAATCGCCAAATTGTACGCGGACGCAGCACCGGTTCAGATCCTTTGATCAGCGGCAATTCTAAGTTTTTTACACGCTCGGCGATCTTTACAACATGGGCTGACAATGGATGGCATCGTTTAGGACATAACATCGGAGCTGAATACACCTATTCGGATTTCGTAGCTATGCGAACGGGTACATCACTTGATTTTGCCGGTAAACTTTATGATCTGACATTTGGTGTAGGTATTCGTTATGATGTATTCAAAATTGATTTTGCGTACTCTACAGGTTTGACGGAACGCTTCAATGCGAGAGACGGGTCGCAGTTTTACAGCATCGGCGTTCGTTTCTGATATCAATTTTTTAATGTATGTTCAGAGCCGAATTCTCCGCGCGTGAATTCGGCTTTTTTATATCTATCAATATTTCTAAAAAATCATGAAAAAAGTTTTTTTGTTTTTCGTCCTGTGTGTTTTTTACGGAGTTCATGGGCAGTCCAATCTGCAACGCGCCTTCACATCCAAAAAAGATTTCGCTTCCAAAAGTAAAACGAGCGGTCCGCTCCGAGTTTTAGCGCTAAGGGTTCAATTTAAAGCGGATAACAGCGGACAAACTACAGGGAATGGCCGCTTTGATTTGCGGGATCTGCGTGACTCGCTACGCATTGATCCGGCGCCCCACGACAAGCGTTATTTCGAAGATCATTTGCTGAGTATGCGTAATTATTTTTATGATGTATCGGACGGCGCACTGGATATTACTTATACCGTAAAGCCGAATGGGGACACCGCCGCATATAATCTTTCAAGGACGATGGAGTATTATGGTCGTATCGTTTCCCGCGACGAACGCGACGAACTTTTGGCTGAACTTTTGCATGATGCGATAACAACGGCCGATACCACGGATGGCATTGATTTTTCACAATACGACCACGTTATTGTTTTTCATGCCGGAGTCGGACAGGATTTTAGCTTGGAAGATGCGACACCTCGCGATATACCCTCACGTTTTGTGACACCGTCAGTCGTTGATCAAAAATACAGCGGAGGAATTTCGGTCAATAACGGTGCGCATCACGTCCAATCCGGCATCATCGTTCCGGAAACGGAAAGTCAATATTTCACCGATGCTGTTTTAGGTGTTGAGGTTTTTCGTGAAATCGGGCTGAACGGTATTTTGATTGCCAATTTTGGCAGTGCGCTCGGCATGCCGGATATGTTTAATACCGATCAGGGAACGCCCGGCATTGGCGTTTTTGGCCTCGAAGATCAAGGTGCTGTCAACGGTGACGGCATGATCCCTGCCGAACCTGATCCATGGACTAAAATATATATGGGTTGGGCGCAACCCATCGTTGTTACCGATACTATCCATGCGCAACTGCAGTCTCGTAAAACGGCAGGGCATTCGGTAATATTAAAAGTTCCTGTTTCGGCATCCGAATACTATCTCATCGAAAACAGGCAACGTGACGTTATTTCCAATACCCTGTCACCGGAAACATTAATTCGAATTGACACGATATATAATGTGGACAATACGATTGATGAGATAGACACGGCTTACATGACGGGAGTCGAGCGCTCACCCGTCAGCGGCGTAATAACCAAAGTGGATGAATACGACAGTGCTTTACCAGGCAGTGGTTTGTTGATATGGCATGTGGATGAAAATGTCATCGCGGCTAATCTCAGTGATAACGCGATCAATAATAATATCGAACGTCGCGGTGTTCGCGTAGTGGAAGGATCCGGTTCGCAGGATATCGGGCGCAATTTTCAGAGTTTTTTTGGAACGACCGTCGGTGCCGGAGATAAGTATGATTTTTTCTTTCACGGTAATGAAGGGTTTAGGTTCTACAATAAAAAAACAGATTCGGTGTTTTTTGATTCTAAATCTGTACCGGCCGCACTAACTTACGATCGCGCATCGACCGGCGTACGTATCACCGGTATCAGTGTGCGCCAACCGGTCATGGCATTTAATCTGCAAACATCGCTTCAACAAAATGGGTTTCCTCAATATACGGGCGTCACCATACCTCAAGCCGGGTTGACATGGGGTAACATTCAGGGCGACGCCCAAAAAGAAATCATAGCGGTTAGTGAAAAAGGTTTGGTTTTTGTTTGGCAAGCGAATGGATCTGAAGTGATAGATCGCGATCAGACTATTACGGATCATCGTTTGGGCCAAGATTCAGTTCAGTTTGCGTATGCGTGGATTTCGAATCTTGATGATTCTGTAGCCGGTGGACCGGCGATATCCGATTTGGATCAGGATGGTTATGATGAAATCATCATTACGACTAAAAGCGGTAAAATTTTTGCCCTGCGTGGCACCGATGGTAATAACGATAAAATAGCCGATACTTTATTTGTGTACCTTACCGGTCAGACGATCACAACTTCCGCGATGGTATTACCCGATCGGCGAATTGTCGTCGGAACTTCGACGGGGAATATAATTATCTTACATCCTAATGGAGTTTTCGATGCTACTCTGGCGTTGAGTTCGGCGATAAGAGCAATTGCGCGATTGGAAAACGATTATTTGGTTGTAGCGACAAGACAACATATTGCGAAAGTCAATTTGAACAATATGACATTCACGTCGGACGCATATGTTCCTGCATCAGGTTCTGTTTGGCTGGTAGCAGGCGATATGGATCAAAATGGCGTCAATTCCATTATCGCAGCAAACGGAAAAAACATACATCCGTTTTATTCGGAACCACCGTTTACGTATGAATTACCTTCCGTTATTTCGGCACCGCCTGTGATCGGTGACATAGACGGAGATGAATATCCGGATATTGTTTTTGCTGTAGAAAACTTTGTATATGCACTCAACCATAATGGCGCGTTGGTAAATAATTTTCCCGTAAGGCTCAGTGATGCATACCGGGTGGATCAGATCATTTCCTCACCGCTTTTAGCGGATATTGATAATGACGGGCAATGCGATATTTTGATTGGGGGCTCGGATGGGCTCATCTATGCCGTGAATGCTCGTGGAGAGAAGATCGGCGGTTTTCCGCTCACGATCGGTGATGAAGCAATCGCGTCGCCTATGATAACGGATCTGGACGGAGATTTTGATTTGGAAATGGTTTCCGTTTCCGCTGAAGGGTATGTGTATAATTTTGATTTACCGGCGACGTTGACTTTACAAACACTAAAATGGCCAAAGTACGGACGTGATCTTTCACTTAGTCACTTGAGTAATGAAAGCAATACGCCCGATTCGGTCTCGACGGGAGTGCTCATGCCGGCCCGATCGGTTTATAATTATCCCAATCCGACGCGCGGTGAACGAACGGTAATACGTTATTTTCTTTCGGAATCGGCAAAAGTATCAATTAAAATTTTTGATTTGGCCGGTGATTTAGTAACGACACTTCACGGTCCCGGTTTGGCTCAGACGGATAATGAAGTAGTTTGGAATCTGGATCGCGTTCAAAGCGGCGTGTATTTTGCAAAAGTACAGGCTAAAACGTCTTCCGGGAAAAAGGAAATACGTACGGTAAAAATCGCCGTGACCAAATAAGAGTTTTTTTGATCGTTGTTTTTGGTATTGGCTTTTTTGTATAATCCCGCAACGAGAGTTTTTTACACAGATGGAGATACTTTTTTGTCCAAAGTAATTACATACAAAGATGCCGGCGTAGATATAGCCGCCGGTAATTCGACCAAAGATCAAATCAAAAAAATGGTTCGAAAAACGTACAACGCCAATGTACTTTCGGAGATTGGCCTATTCGGAGGGTTTTATCGTTTTCCCAAGAGTAAATATAAAGACCCGGTATTAGTTTCGAGCGCGGATGGCGTGGGTACCAAATTAAAAATTGCCGTGATGACCGGCCAGCACGATACCGTCGGGGAAGATTTGGTTAATCATTGTGTGAACGACATTTTAGCTTGCGGGGCCAAACCGCTATTTTTTCTGGATTATCTCGGGCTTGGAAAAGTACATCCGGATGTGATCCGCAATATCATCATCGGTCTGACGCGCGGCTGCAAAAATAACGGCTGTGCACTTATCGGCGGTGAAACGGCGCAAATGCCCGGGTTTTATGCGGATGACGAATACGATATGGCGGGTACGATCATCGGCGCCGTCGAACGAAAAAACATGATCAATGGCCGCACGATACGCAAAGGCGATATCATGATCGGACTTTATTCCAGTGGTTTGCATACTAACGGCTATTCGCTGGCCCGCAAGGTTTTACTGGAAACGTATAAACTGGAGCAATACGTGGAAGAATTGGGTTGCACGGTAGCTGAGGAATTATTGAAAACGCACAAAAGTTATTTGAAACCCGTTTCTGCAGTGATGGATAAAATTCAAATCAAAGGTATTTCCCATATTACGGGCGGCGGTATTGTAGAGAATACGGAACGCATCATTCCGAAAAAACTGAAAATGCATATCGATTGGTCGGCCTGGCAGGAGTTGCCTATTTTCGGATTGATTCGCCGCTTAGGCAATGTACCGCACGATGATATGGTGCGTACTTTTAATCTTGGCGTCGGCATGATACTGATCGTGAGTCCGAAAGACGTAACAAAGACGATGCAGACATTGAAATCTAAAAAAGAAAAACCGTTTGTGATGGGTGAAATAGGTTGATCGAAAAATCAACCCGGTGAAGGTATCGGAAAACTAAAACTTTAGTTTACTTACACGATTTTTGAAAACCGTCGAAGCCGGATTATAAATCACCACGCGATTGCGGCCGGTTTCCTTGGCTTCGTACAAAGCTTCGTCGGCACATCGTACCAAGTTATCACCCTCGTTGGAATCATTGGGATACTGCGCTACGCCGATACTGATATTGACGTTGAAATCCGTTTTATCGTACGGCGAGTGAAAATAACGATCCTGGAAATCGGATCGTATGCGGCTCATTACCATCGCCGCATCTTTGCTCAACGTCATAGGCATTATTATACAAAACTCTTCTCCGCCATACCGGCACACGATATCCTGTGTTCGCAATGATTTTTTTATAGTTTGTCCGACGGCATTGAGCACAAAATCGCCGGCACGGTGTCCGTACGTATCGTTGAATTTTTTGAAGTGGTCAATATCCACCATCACCAGCGCCAGAGGTTGATTATAGCGTTTGGAGCGGTTCAGTTCGACCGGCAAACGATCGTCAAACAAGCGGCGATTGTACACACCCGTCAAAGCGTCCACGTATGTAAGTTTCATGAAGTTGCTGGAAATCTGAATTGCGCGATCAATGCGCACTTCGAGTTCCTGTAAATCAAACGGTTTTTGCAGAAGGCCGTCGCCGCCAGCTCTGAATACATTTATTTTGGTTTCGAGATTGCTGACCGCCGTCATCACGATAACAGGAATAAGCATAGTACCGGGATGTTGACGCAACTGGCGTATCATCTCAAGTCCGTCCATTTCCGGCATAATGATATCAACGAGTATCGCATCCGGTTTTTCCGTCATGGCAATACGGAGACCTTCGACACCATTGGTAGCTTCGCGAATTTCAAACGAACGTTTACCCAAAAACTCCGTAACCATATTGCGTACGGCTGTATCGTCTTCGACGATCAGAATACGGCTCTTAGGTATGATATTATCGTTGTTTTCGTTTGAGGGTTCGGCAAAGATCGGATCTTGTGTCATATTAGCGAATACTTTCAAGTAATTTTCTTTTCGAGTCCGTGAGAATACCTTTTTGCCGCAGTTCTTCGGTATAAGCCTGAAGCAGCAGTGGGTTGGATTCTTTGATGCTCACGGCCACTATCAGATTGACCAAGTCGTGAATGGCTTCCAATGTCACAAACTTACCGCCGGTTTTGTCGGCAAGCCATTGAAAATTAGCACGCGTTTCCGCGACATTATTACACAGCACGGTGTACACTTTAACATGTTTTTCGATCAGACGGTTGGTTTCAACCCGGTAATCACGATGGCTCGTACATTCTTCAAAACCATCCATCACACCATGAGGCGGTTTATCGCCGATCAAAATAATAGCTTTTCCTTTATTACCGGGCGACCAATCAAGTTGATTGGCCTCAAACAGTGCGCATTCGACCGCTTCCGGACCACCGCCACCGGCACCGGGTTCGATTGCCGGGGAACGTAGAAATGAAATCACATCCTCTTCTTTATCCGTCAGCGGCAGGGTTTTGGTAACGTATGGCCCCTGCTCGTGATCTTTATAAACGATAACAGATAAACGTGCATCGGGTACTCGTTTACGAATTTCACGCACGATGAGCTGGACGTGAACCTGCACTTCGGACAAGTACGTATCCATACTGCCCGTCGTATCAAACATGATCACTACTTCAAGCGAACTGGCTTTTCGCACTTTATCCAAAACAGGCTTGGATAGCGCTTTGTGCTCAGCGATCTTTTTTAAGAGCGCTTCTTTTTGCTTTTGTACGATTTCGCCACTCATAGCTGCATTTGAAGTGTTCGGGAAATGATTTTCGAATATACACGAAAAGCCATGCACAGACAAACAAAAATTTTAAGATAAATGGGAAACGGAAGCAACATCGTACCCCCCTTTGGATAGAAGGGAAAGAAGGATTGAGATTGGTGATAGAACATTGCAGGAAGTCTTGCGAGCGTAG